>JANQIW010000101.1 GCA_028281945.1 Prochloraceae cyanobacterium PL24a_bin.78 | reverse complement strand
TTCTCTATCTCTATCACTATTAAAGAAAAATGATATTAGCCTAGCCTTTCGGCTATTCTACCTTGCCAATAAAGCTTGTTTCATAACCGGATTTAGTATCATTCCCTCATTCCCCCTATTCTCTATACTCTATGACGATTAAAGAAAAATGATATTATCCTTGGTTAATTATCATTGGATTTGGTTGGGTTTGACTTTTCCATTGTTGATTGTGAATTTTGCCATCTAATTGATTATCAATTGCCTTAATCAATTCTTCTGGATGATGGATGAGAAAATCTGGTTGATATTCCTGTAAAACGGAAGATGAATTAAAACCCCATGCTACGGAAATTATTTTAATTTTACTTTTCTTAGCTGCTTCAATATCTCTGGTTTCATCTCCTACATAAAAAACTCGATCTTTTGTGAAATTATTTTTATCTATAGCTTTTTTAATTATTTTATGTTTACCAAAAATTGCTATACTAGAATATATAAAACTAAATAAATTTTCTAAATTATGTTTTTCCAGAAACTTCAAAACATTATCTTTTCCATTAGATGTAATAATCCCTAATTGATAATCTCGCTTTTTTAAATCCCATAAAGACTTTTCAATTCCAGATATAGGTTGAATATATTCGATTTCTTTTCCTAATTCTTCCTTCACTCTCCCCAATAAAAAAGGAATTTTAAATAAAGAAATTCCCGATCGCCGAATAATTTCCCTTGAACTTAAATTTTTTATTTCTCCCAAATCCGAATCTTCAACAGTAGGATATCCAAACTCTTTGGAAAAACGATTAGCAATTTCAAGAATTTTCTTTTGACTATCGACAATAGTGCCATCAAAATCGAAAATAATTACCTTTTTCATTATTTTAAAACTATGTTTTTGAACTGTATTTATTTGTTAAAAATAGGGTTAAACTATATTAAATAAATTGAACCAATTATATTATACTTAAGATGAAATCCCAACTTATACAATCCAATATAAATTAATCTTATTTCAAAGAAAATTTTAAATAAAATTTTACCCTGATTTTTGAGTAAACTCTAAATTTTTTAGATTAGCCAAAGCATTACGACGTAACATTTCAGGTTTAATCCGACGCAAAGCTGAAGCAGGAAACCTGCGATTCCATTCCTCATGAGAAATTGTCGCCAAATCAGTTAACTTTGGTGCGAGATTCCAAGGATAAGGTTGAAAATCAGTAACATCACTTTCCTTAGCAAAACGTTGATTCCAAGGGCAAACATCCTGACAAATATCACAGCCTGCCACCCAACCTTCCAAATTAGAAGCAATAAAATCTGGTATTTTATCCCCACGATTTTCAATAGTATGATAAGCTATACATCGGTTAGAATCAACCACAAAAGGTTTAGTAATAGCATTAGTAGGGCAAGCATCTAAACAACGAATGCAAGTGCCACAATGTTGTTGATGGGGAGTATCAGGTGTTAAAATAAGATTAGTAACTATTTCCCCCAAAAAAACCCAACTACCATATTCTCGGGTAATGAGATTGCCATTTTTAGCAATCCAACCAATACCACTTCGTTGGGCCCAGACTTTATCTTGTATTGGGCCAGTATCAGCATAATATTTAGTTATTATATCATCTTTGGGATCACATTGTGCTTTTATCCAATGAGTTAAAGCTTTGAGTCTTTTATGTAGTACTTTATGATAATCTCTACCCCAACCATACCGAGAAATCTTACCGTCTTCTTTTTTAGAGGAATGCCGATAATTAGTATAATAATTTACCGCAACACAAATAATAGATTTAGCCTTTGGCACACATTCAAGGAGATTAAACCGTTTAGGATTTGCCATCCATGCCATATTTGCATGATAACCCATCTCTAACCATTCTTGTAAATGTTCAATACTTGAATCCCAAGCCTGAGCATTTATACTAGCAATGCCTACTTTATGAAACCCAAGAGATAAAGCTTGTTCTTTTATTGTAACACTTGTAAGAGACAATTTCAAAAAAATTCCATATTTATTTATAATCAATTCTAACAAAAAGAGAAAAAAAGTCTAGAAAAGTCTTCGCAAACCTTAACATTTTAGGATAATTTAATCATTTAAAGACTAACAATACCCAGATTGCTTTTTGGATTATCTAACTAATATTCTTAAATCTCCATCAAATCAAAATTCTTTAGAATAATTTAATTATTTAAAAGTGTCTTAAAGGTTGGTTAAGCCTTGTATGGCTATATAATATCATTTTTCCAAAAATATGAAATACTTCTGATTACGCAGAGGCTACGCCAAGGGTAAGGAGAGACAAGGAAGACAAGGAAGACAAAGGAGATAGGTTTTGGGTTAGAAATCAGTAGATTTTGGATAGGTTTAACTCTATCGTGTTTTTAGAAAATTGATATAAAAAAATAAACATTTTGAAAAACGGAATATTGTAAAAAGATAAAGAAATAAAATTCTGTATTCAATTATACAAAATACCAACATACCTATCTATACCATAGATGCTTCAGAGAGTAGAAAAATTAAATTAGAGAAAATAAGGAGAAATCAATGCCTGAAACAGCCCAAGAAGTCTTAAAAATGATAAAAGATCAGAATATAAAGATAATCGATCTAAAATTCATTGATATGCCAGGAATTTGGCAACACTGCTCCTTCTACGAAAACCAAATAGAGGAAGATTCATTTGAAAGTGGAGTCCCCTTTGATGGTTCTAGTATTCGAGGCTGGAAAGCAATTAACGAATCAGATATGTGCATGGTACCAGATCCCACAACAGCTTGGATCGATCCCTTCTATAAAGAGCCTACCTTAAGCATGATTTGTAGCATTAAAGAGCCTAGAACCGGAGAATGGTATAGTCGGGATCCTCGCTCCATAGCTCAAAAAGCACTAGACTTTCTTAACAACACAGGAATAGGCGATACTGCATTTTTTGGACCTGAAGCAGAATTTTTCGTGTTTGATGACGTTCGCTTCGATCAAACCGAAAACAAAAGCTACTACTATGTAGATAGCGTTGAAGGACGTTGGAATACAGGAAAAGAAGAAGAAGGCGGAAACCTAGGATATAAACCAGGATACAAACAAGGTTATTTCCCCGTCCCACCAACGGATACCCTTCAAGATATGCGGACTGAAATGCTCTTAACCATGGCAGAATGTGGAGTACCCATCGAAAAGCATCACCACGAAGTAGCTACAGGTGGACAAAACGAATTAGGTTTCCGATTTGCCACCCTAATTGAAGCAGCAGATTACCTAATGACTTACAAATATGTAATCAAAAACGTAGCGAAAAAATACGGTAAAACAGTCACCTTCATGCCTAAGCCATTATTCAACGACAATGGTTCTGGAATGCACACCCACCAATCCATCTGGAAAAATGGTCAACCATTATTCTGGGGAGATGGTTATGCCAACTTAAGTCAATTAGCTTTAAATTATATTGGTGGAATTCTTAAACACGCACCTGCACTATTAGCTTTCACTAACCCATCAACAAACTCATATAAGCGTTTAGTACCAGGTTTTGAAGCACCAGTAAACCTAGCTTATTCACAAGGAAATCGTTCCGCATCAATTCGTATTCCTCTATCAGGACCTAACCCTAAAGCAAAACGTTTAGAATTCCGTTGTCCTGATGCCACTTGTAATCCTTATTTAGCCTTTGCTGCCATGTTATGTGCAGGAATTGATGGCATTAAGAATAAAATCGATCCCGGTGACTCTTTAGATGTAGATATTTACGATCTTTCACCAGAAGAATTAAGTAAAATTCCTTCCACACCAGCTTCATTAGAAGATGCCTTAGAAGCTTTACAAAACGATAGCACATTCTTAACTAGCACAGGAGTATTTACAGAAGACTTTGTAAAAAATTGGATCGAATACAAACTAGATAATGAAGTAAACCCAATGCGTTTGCGCCCTCATCCTTACGAATTTTCCCTTTATTATGATGTATAAATATCAAGATTTAAATATTAGAAATCAACATTGAAATCAAAACAAGATCTCTATTTACTCACCGCCTGGTATAGGTGGTTTTTTTTGTCATTTTTGTCATTTTTGACTATACTTAATAAGTATTAACAAAACAATAAAAAACTTAACTAATTAGATTCTTCAACAATAGCTAAAAATGTCATCAGACTACACCATAGAACAACTCATTCCCAAAGAAATTACCAAACTAGCTTACCAAACTATTCAACAAGGAAAAGCATCATTCTCCCTAGGCCATCAAACACTTAGTAACCGCCTAACCAGTATTTTTGCTCCATCTCAAGACAAAAAAACAAAACCTCTTTCCCAAGAAACCATAGAAAAATTGACAAAAAAAAGAGAACAATTATTAGAAATTGATTGGGAAGATGCTAATCAAGGAATATATCCCATCAGCTTACTATTCAACGAAGAATGGGTTGATTTCTTGCGCTACTATCCAGCAGTATGGTTAGATATGCCCCATATCTGGCAAAAAGTAGAAAAAAAACAATACCACAAATTCTCCTCTGACATAGAAAAACAAGGCTATCCCAACTATTATCTCCAAAACTTCCACCATCAAACCAATGGTTATCTCTCTGATATGTCTGCCAATCTTTACGATTTGCAGGTAGAAATACTTTTCAGTGGCACCGCTAATGCCATGAGAAGAAGGATTTTAGCACCTTTAAAACAAGGATTGAGTAATTTTTCTAATTTACCACCACAATCTATCAAAGTCTTAGATGTCGCTTGTGGTAGCGGGTATACTTTGAAATTGATTCGAGCCGCAAATCCTAAAGTATCTTTATTTGGCACCGATTTATCCCCTGCCTACCTCCGTAAAGCCAATCAATTACTATCAGAAATTCCCGGAGAATTGCCTCAACTTTTACAAGCTAATGGTGAAGAATTACCTTACCAAGATAATTATTTCCATGGTGTTACCTCCGTTTTTCTCTTCCACGAATTACCACCACAAGTAAGGCAAAATGTCATAGAAGAATGTTTTCGAGTAGTTAAACCTGGTGGAGTATTTATTCTTTGCGATTCTATGCAAATATCTGATTCTCCAGACTTAGAAACCATGATGGAGAATTTCCCCGCAATATTCCATGAACCTTATTATAAAAGCTATATTAAGGACGATTTAGTAGAGCGTTTTAAGTTAGCTGGTTTTGAAAATATTGAAACTCAACAACATTTTGTTAGTAAATATTTAATTGGCTATAAACCTCTTTAGATTTTGAATTATTTCGGTTGTTATTTATCTTGATCTAACCATAGTCATCAAAGTAATTGTTAGCTTAGAATTAGATCAATTCTGCCTTAAAATGCTTCAATTCTAGGATGATTACGGTTACTTCAACTACCAAAGTACGGTTTTTACCATTGTAGCTACCTGATATTTTTGTCATGATCAAAATGTAGTTAAAAGCTAAATAATTATCTACATTAAGTATACTTTAAGGAGGTCAAAAACTATGGCTATTGTACCTTGGAGTCCTTTTACAGAAATCGAAAATGTACGCCGTCAAATGGACAAGATTTTCGATGAAATGAGAGATTTTGATACCTTAGATAAAGCATCCTGGAAACCAGCAATTGAACTAAAAGATGAACAAGATTGTTTAATCTGAAGGGGTGACGACGCAGCTCAAAGCTTAATATAATGAGGGTTTTGAGGATAGTTTGCTATTTGTTTTTAGATAAATTATTGAGAATTCTTATTT
>JANQIW010000096.1 GCA_028281945.1 Prochloraceae cyanobacterium PL24a_bin.78 | reverse complement strand
ACTTGCCCTAAAATCATTCTAGCTTTTCTCCATCTACCAACTTTGTTTTTTCATTTAACTATAATTTGTGGAAAATTACAACACCTTGGAAGGGCTGGAGGCGGAAGCCAACGGTTGACAAGGGAGAAAAAGAGTGCATCTTATTACTTATTACTTATTATTTATTACTTAATCAAGGATGGGGAGATGGGGTGAATTCTATATTATCTTCTTGCTTTTTACATCTTAGAATTGATTTTTAAGTCTTTTATTGATACTTTTAAATAGATTTTTCCTAAGTCTACTCCTCCACATAAGAAAGGTGGATTAAAGTCTCTTCCAGGTGATTTGGCTACTGCTAATGAGGCTGCATGGGCCATTCTATTTGTTGCCTCTACGACGAAGGGATAAAATGTATATTTTGGATTGAGTTTTGTTAGGCTGGATTCTAAATTTTGTGATGGGTTTTTGGTTTTATTTCTTGATGTTAATTGGGCTAATTCTTCTGGATTTATTAGGGGAATATTTTCTTTTTGGGATAGGATTATTTTGATTTCTATTTGTTTTTCTACTATTTCTTATACTATTTCTCTTGTGTTGGTTAAATAGTTTTTTTATAGGTGATTTAGGGTGAAGGTATTGGCTGCTTGAATTGTTAGGCTATTTTTTTGTAATTCTACTGGGATGATGGTTTGTATCCATGTCTCGAATGTTGGGGAATTTAGTTTCTCTTTTAATGTGTCTAAAACTTGATCCCATAGTTGTTTTAATGTTAGTTCCACAGTTGATAATATTTGATTTTTAGGTTATGATATAATTCTTAATTTTATGATTAATTTTAATTAGTTTGGATGGGTTTTTATGACTGGAGTTTTAGATTCTGATATTTTAGAAATTGCTAAGTTACCTAATTCTATTTTACGCCAAGTTTCTCTTCCTATTGAAATTGTTACGGAAGGTAAATTTCAAGGGTTAATCGATTCGATGATTTCTACGGCTAAGGCGGCTAATGGGGTTGGTATCGCTGCGCCTCAAGTTTTTCAATCTTTTCGTTTGTTTATTCTAGCAAGTCACCCTAATCCTCGTTATCCTGATGCGCCGATTATGACTCCTGAGGCTGTTATTAATCCTTCTATTCTTTCCCATGGTGATGAGGTGGTTGAGGGTTGGGAAGGTTGTTTGAGTGTGCCGGGTTTTCGTGGTGTTGTACCACGTTATAAGTCTATTGAGGTACAGTATGTCAATCGTTTCGGTGATACTCAACACCGCTTTTTTGAGGGTTTTGTGGCTCGCATTTTTCAACACGAATTAGATCATCTTAATGGTATTCTTTATGTCGATCGTCTTAAGTCTCAGGAGGATTTGGTTATGGTAAGTCAATATTAATAATTTTTATATAAATATATTTCGATAAAATATGAAAAATTAAATAAATTTAAATCTTAAGTTATTTGGTTTTTATATACAAATTTATACTATAAAGCTAGGGTATTTCGTTTTCAAAATTAACTCTATTTCTATAAGAAATAGAGTAAGAAAGATAATATTTTCATGTAGATCAAAGGTTATTCTTTATAATAAAAAGTGAAAGTAGTAGAAGATTATTCACAAGATTGTTCTGCTGCCTCACATGCAGTCATACAACCAACACTATTGTTATTTGTTGCGATGCATCCGTCCCATGTTGCCGTGTAAGTAACACATGCAGCTGCTTTACCTGATCCACCAGGAGCTGGAGTTTCTTGAACTAGATCGATGCTTGGAGAATCGTCAAAATTTACCTTACTGTTACCGTTCAATAATTCTTGAGTTAAAAAATTTCTGGTAGGATTTTTAGCCAGAAGGCTTGCCAGTGCTTCACTGTTGGCTGCTAAGTGTTCCCCATCTCCTGAGAACTCTTTATTTATTGAGAACTGTTGATTTGAACATTTACCATTTCTGCCATAATAAGTTAAAGTCGTATTAGATTGGTTAGTAGAACCATTCCACCGGCCAACTACACATTCATGTGTTAAATCAGCGATACCTTGATCTGGGCCTTCAGTACAAGTTTTAATATTATCCCCTCTACGGTAAACAATATGATGAACACCATAATACTGATCACCACCTGCTGAGTCGATATCAACAGCTAGTCCAGCCTCTCCGTCAGTCAAATTATGAGGTTTAGGGAAGACTGTTATATTTACACAGTTGCCAGAACCAAGTTGACCATCAGGATTCTCAATCGTATTAACCCAGAAGAGATTGTGAAGATGATAAGATTGAGATTCACCTGACTGGTTACAAAGAGTAACGGTAGCTGCTGATGCAACCATGGGATTATAAACAAGAACCACTAAAGCAACAAAGAATGCCACGAGAAAACGTCTAATCATAGAATACTCCAATTAAACTTATAGAACCAAAAGCTTTTGAGCTTATACTGAATCATAGTAGCATCGTTCAGTATAATAATGCATCATCAAAATATAATTTTTAACATACTTTCAGTATTTCAACTTCTAGTAAGTTAAGTATGATATAAAATCAACAGAAATTATAGATTAAATAATATTAATATATATATATAATAAAACCAAACATGAAACAAAAAGAAGTAATCGGCATTGACTTAGGAGGCACAGCCATAAAAATAGGAAAATTCCTAGAAAATGGTACATGCTTAGAATCATCCATAACCCCCACACCTCAACCCTCCACCCCAGAAAAAGTAGTAGAAACCATAGCAGAAGAAGTGCTCAAACTGAATATCCAGAAACAATGTATGGCCTTGGGAGTAGGCACACCGGGGCCAGCCGATGCTACAGGAAGAATCGCCTTAATAGCCATTAACCTCAAAGATTGGCATAACATACCCTTAGCAGATTGGCTAGAAGAAAAAACCCAAATACCTACCACCATTGCCAACGATGCAAATTGCGCAGGATTGGGGGAATACTGGTTAGGATCCGGGAAAAGGTTTAAGAATTTAATATTACTAACCTTAGGCACCGGAGTAGGAGGAGCGATCGTCCTTAATGGTAAACTCTTTACAGGACATAATGGAGCAGGTGGTGAATTAGGTTTGATTACCTTAAATCCAGATGGCCCACCTTGTAACAGCGGCAATAGAGGATCCCTAGAACAATATTTAGGAGTCACAGCAATTCGACGACAAACAGGGAAAGAGCCGGCAGAATTAGGAAAATTAGCTCAATCTGGTGATCAAAAAGCGTTGGCCTTTTGGCAAGAGTATGGTAAAAACTTGGGTGTAGGATTAGCCAGTTTAATTTATGTCCTAGCACCAGAAGCTGCTATTATCAGTGGAGGAATTAGTAATAGTGCTGAGTTTTTCTTTCCATCGGCATTAGCGGAAATTCAAAGTCGGGTTTTACCTACTTCTCGCATTGGTTTTGAACTATTAAAAGCAGAATTAGGCGATCGAGCCGGCATGGTAGGAGCGGCTAAATTAGCTTGGCAATTGGTAGAAAGTAAGTAAAGAATCACTAGAAAATCTAGGAAATTCCTGATTGTAATAATTATGTAATAATATTGCATTATCATGTATTTGTTCCTACATTTCCAAAGCAAAATTTAAGCTAATTATTAGTTTAATAAAGTTGGAATTTTACTACAATATCTGGTAAGGGATTAATTAAGGGTTAATTTCAGTGGATTTATTGTAATTAAATTTACTAACTAGGAGAAAATTTAAGGACAAATTGACAAGTTTCAAATAGGATAAATATCGATGAAAAATTGATCAGTAAAGAGAAGAATTTTTGCTAGATATTTATATATTTTGTCTCAAAATGTTTCTATAATTATTAAGATTAAATAATTTTTTGGTTAAAAATAGTGATTGCAATTTATCCTGGCAGTTTTGATCCCATAACTTTAGGTCATTTAGATATTATAGAGCGATCGAATAAGCTTTTTGATACTGTAGTTGTTGGGGTTTTATGCAATCCGAATAAGACACCAATGTTTTCAGTAAAGAAAAGAATGGAACAAATTCATCAATCGACTCAACATCTATCTAATATTAAAGTAGACAGTTTTACTGGTTTAACAGTAGAATACGCCAAGTTGCTCAATGCAGGAGTTTTAATTCGAGGTTTGCGAGTACTTTCAGACTTTGAAAAAGAACTGCAAATGGCTCATACTAACAAAACACTTTGGGAGGGAATTGAAACGATTTTTCTGGCCACTAATAAAGAATACAGCTTTTTGAGTAGCAGTATTGTTAAAGAAATTGCTAAATTTGGTGGCAATATCGATCATTTTGTTCCATCTAATGTCGCTGGGGATATTTATCATTATTACAATAGTGACCATCAATGATGAAAATCTCAAGTTTTAAAAGGCCTAAAAATCCCTAATTTAGTAAGTGTTTAAATTGATTTCAATGTTCTAGATTTGAAATATTTCTTGTCAATATTTCATTTTGTTAAAACCATCTATAAATTAAGTATAATTCCATCAAAATAATGTTACAAAAAAAACCTCATCAAACTAAACGTTCTCTATCTCCTAAAGCTAAAGCTAATCCTCAAGAGAGAACGGCAACAAGAACTGAAGATATTGAAATTACACAACAGCTTGAAGAATTGAATCAGTTAGAGGAAATAATTATTGAAAGTCCTCATATCCCATTTACAAGCTTGACGTTGGTAAATGAAGATACCATGGCTCATCAATTGGATTCTTTGAGAATTAATTTACCAAAAGCGTTTGAGTTGGCTATAGATATTATCGATCAAAAAGAAGAAATTATTTTAGAAGCTCAAAATTATGCTGATGAAATTATTGCTTCAGCGAAAAGGCAAGCCGAGGTAATTTTAGATGAAACAGGTATAATTCAACAAGCTCAAAGAGAAGCAAATTACATTAGGCAACAAGTGCAAGATGAATGTAACGATATACAAAATCAAACTTTAGGGGAAATTGAGCAAATGCGTTTGGCTGCCCAGGAGGAATACAAACAAATACGCCAAAATACTGTAGCTGAATGTGAAAATCTCCAAAATGGTGCTGATGATTATGCGGCAGCAGTTATAGATGATCTCGAAATTAAATTAACTGAAATGCTTCAAATTCTTAATAATGGTCGTCAACAAATTCAAAATTACTCTCAATCTAGAAAGAATTTATCTTAAATCCATGATTAATTATTCATGGTTAATTATTTATGGTTAATTATGAATTTTTATAATTTATTTTTATTATTTTTTTAGAGTTAAATAAATAGTTTTATTCAGTTAAAAAAGATTTACCTGTTTTATAAAATTTTTATATTAATTATTAATATGGGACAGGGGTTATTTTAGTTAATTTATAAATTTAAAATACTACTAAAAACCTTTGAACCCATATTTAAGCAAGTAAAATATATGGAATAATTATTTAATCCTAGAATTACGGAAGTTTTTAATTGATTCTTCTGAAAGAAGATAATCCTGACAATGTAAATCTGCACCTTCAAAACCATTATCATTGAGGAACTTATAATTTTCTAAAGCTAGATTTAAATCTACTGAGCCTAAAGTAGGTGGTAGATTTTCATAAAGAGAAGATAGTAAACTGGAGAATCCACAGCCCATTAGACTAAAAGGATTGGCTTTAAGATAATCCACTCCTTTTCCTGAAGTAATAATTTTCTGAAGATAAGCTGGTACATATCTAAGACGATGAATTGGTTGAGGGGGTTTCAACGCACCTCCTTCTGTAAAGAGAATATCTTGATGTTTTTCAAAACGTTCAATGGCAAGATCTGATGGGAAACAATGTGGAGCGGAATCATCTACAATCATAGTTCCTGGTTTAATTTTGGCAATATCAAGTATATTAGCTACATTAGTTGCCCCTACGATGAGAGTAGAATTATAAATTTCATTTGGTACTTCTGCTTTGGATAGTATTATTTGAATATCTCCACGAAAATCAAATTCCTCAATTAATTCCTGTTTAAACTCTTCGAGAAAGTCTATTTTGCTATAAAGATCACAAAGTATTATTTCTTTTGGATGAGGCAAGGATTTTAACATCAAACTTAATGCACTGGTACCAACGGAACCTATGCCGATAAATCCTACTCGCTCATTCCTCATATCTCCTCCTCCTAAAGACAAAATCTTTTTGATAGTTAAAACAATACAAGCACTGGTTGTACCATGGCCTGTGGTAATTTTGGGTAAATGTTCTTTCTCAAGAGAGCCTTGGGGAAAACGATTTTCTATTTCTTTGGTAATTGCTAAACCATAATCTGTTGCAGAGGGAATTAAACCTGTTAAAGATACTGTTCTAGCACCAATTTGTGAAGCTATTTCTAAAGCATCGATAATTTCACTAACGGTTTTTTTCTGATCATTGTATAATTCACTTGCAAATTGTGGGAGATATATTATTCCTATTTTACCAAAGTGTGTGCTAATGATAGTTCCTAGGGATGGTAACTTTTCGCATAACTTTTCTAAAATTTCATCTTTATTAATACCTGAATTCTCGAAATCTTCAATCATAGAATTAGGAAAATAAGTGAGTGCTACTGCATCTACACGAGGTATCTTTTTGGAAATTATTAGGGACAATAAAGAACGATGCTCGACTTGAATGAACTTAGACCCTTCTTCTTGACTTTGAAGGATTTCTGGAGATAAATTTTCTTGATTTTTATTAGTTGTAACTTTTTTAAGCTTCTCTTGAGATACTTCTTTTTCCTTTATAATCTCTCCAATTGCTTCTCCTAGTTGGGCAATGGTAGGATTTAAGAATAAAATTCTAACTGAAATATCTAAATTCATTGCTATTGATATTTTAGATACTAATTTAATTCCTTGTAAAGAATGTCCTCCTAATTCAAAAAAATTGTCATGAATACTTATTCTTTTTATTTCTAGTATTTCTTCCCAGATAGAAGCTAGAGTTTTTTCTATAGTTGTGCGAGGAGAGATATATTCTTTCTTACTATTAACTAAGCTAGATTCTGGTGAAGGGAGATTTTTGCGATCAATTTTTCCATTGGGAGTGAGAGGGAAGAGATTAAGAATGACAAAATTAGAAGGAATAAAATATTGTGGGAGTTTTTCTAATAAATAGTTACGGAATTTATTTTCTAAAGAAATATCTTGATCTTGAGTTGATGAAGATTTATATGCAACGATATAAGCTACTAATCTTTTGTTACCGGGGATATCTTCTCGAAGAATAACTACATTTTGTTTTATCATGGGATGTTGGTTTAAAATTGTTTCAATTTCTCCCAATTCAATCCGGAATCCGCGAATTTTCACTTGATTGTCAGTTCTGCCAATAAATTCTATATTTCCATCGGGTAAATATCTCCCTCGATCGCCTGTTTTGTATAATTTAGAGTGAGGAATATCCTTAAAATGATGCTCTATAAACCTTTCTGCCGTTATTCCAGGTTGATTAAGATATCCTCTAGCTAATCCAACACCACCAAGATAAATTTCTCCAGTCATACCAAGAGGCAAAAGCTTCATTTCTTCAGAAAGAATATATACTTGGGTATTGTCTAAAGGACGACCAAGAGGTACTGTTTTAGAAAACTGATGTGTAGACTGGGTAACTGGATATGTAGTTACTCCTACAGTGGTTTCTGTTGGGCCATAGTGGTTAAATATGCGACATTGATTATCAAATTGGGATTGATGTTGTTGTATTTGTTGGATTAATTCCCAGGTGGTGGTTTCTCCCCCTAAGATTAATTTTTCACGAGGGAGGATTGATGATTGTAGGTTGGTAGATAGTAAGGCTGCTAAATGTGAGGGCACTATTTTGAGATAGTCTATGGGATGTTGTTGAAAATATTCTGCTAATGCTTTTGAGTTGGTTGCTGTTTCCTGTGTGATGATATGTAGTGTTCCCCCGTTACATAAGGCGGGAAAGATTACGGTATTGCCTAAGTCTGCTGCAAAGGTTGATACTGTGGCGTAGCTTCCTCCTTTGGGGATTTCTAGTCTTTTAATAATAGCTTGAGTATAGTTGAGTATTTGTCTATGTTCGATGAGTACTCCTTTTGGTTTACCTGTTGAACCTGATGTATACAAGACATATGCTAAGTTTTCTAGCTTGAGTTGTTGGTTAGGGTTGGTTTTGTTTTGGTTTTCTATTATTTCCCAGTCTTTATCTAAGTATATTAATTGTCTTGAATTTTTAGGCATTTTATTTATTAAAGATTCTTGGGTAATAATAATTGGGGTATTAGTATCTTCTATTCTTTTATTTAACGCTTCTGTTGGTAATCCTGAATCTATAATTACATATGCACCTCCTGCTTTGAGAATGCTTAACATGGCAATTATGGTATATGGGGAGCGTTCAGTATATATGACTACGGGATTGTCTGGTTTGATTCCTTGTTGAATGAGATAATTTGCGAGTTGATTGGCTTGTTGATTTAATTCTTGATAGGTAAGGTGTTGATTTTCCCAAATTATGGCAATATTTTGTGGAGTTTCTATTGCTTGAGTTTCGATTAGTTGATGAATTAATTTGTCTTGAGGAAATTCATTTTTGGTATTATTTAGTTCTACTATTTGTTGATTTATTTGACTTTGGCTAAGAATTTCTATGTCTTTAATTTTTGCGAATGGGTTAGCGATAATATTGGTAATTATGGTTTGAAAATGTTCTACTAATTGCGTAATTTCTTCTATGGAAAATAATTCGGGATCATAATATATTTCTATTGTTAAAGCATTTTGTTGATGGATACAATTAAGTTTTATTTTAAATTGATCTATGCAATTATATTTTTTGTAAAGGGAAAATTTATTGTTAGTTGTTATTTGGGTTTCTTTTTTCTCTTCATATTCGTAAGCTATTGCATTGTTTTTTGAGTGGTTTTTGGATATTTCATCTTTAACAAAATACTCTTGCCAAGATTGTAGATTATCTATAATTTGTTGTGTTTGTAAGATGATTTGGCTAATTTCTAGGCTTTGACTTAATTCACAATTTAACGGTAGGGTTTTTGCTACTAAACCGATGGTATCTTGTAATTCTTCATATTCTCTTCCACTGCAAACAATGTCTAGGGGAAATTCCCATTTTCCTGTGATTTTTGACAGTAATACTTGGAAAGAAGTTAGCAATAAATCTGAAATGTTGATATTGGTTTTGCTGGTGAATTCTTCTATGGTTTTTGTTGATTCTGGATTGATATTTATGGAATAAATTTTTGGGTTAAATTTGCTTTTTTTTGTTTCTTGACTTTCTTTAATTTGTTTTTTTTCTAAGGGAAGTGTTATTGGTGGTAAGGAATTTTCTTCTTGTTGTTTCCAGTATTTTTTTCCTATTTCTGCTTCTGGCACTTTTTCTTCTAATAATTCATTTTGCCATTCTGAAACCTGAAGATATTGGATGATTTCTTCTAATTCTTCTTCTGATTCTTCTCCCTCTAAACAAGCAATATATGTTTGATTAATTTCTTTTACTATATTGTCTATAGACCAATTATCTGCATATAATGATGGCATACTTAGGATTAGAAAATGTTCTTTTTCTGAGATAGTTAATAATGATGCTTGTAAGAGAAACTCTTGGTATAATTCTCCAATTGATTCTCTATGTTTGAGAAATATTTCTTCTATTTTTTGTTCTATAATTTGAGAATTTTTAACAATTTTTCCAAGATATATCCAGAGTATTTTCGCTTGATCTTCTATTACTTGAATAGGAATTTTTATGCCCGTTTTTTGTCTAATTTTTGTTCTTAATATGGAGTGACGATTGACTATTATTTCTAAGGTTTGTTTGAGAATATTTTCTTGAATATTATCTTGTATTTTGATTGCTAATTGAGTGCAATATGGGTTGGATTCGTTGTATTTATAAGCATCTTTTTGTAACAACCATAGATATTTTTGTTGTGGTGAAACTCTGTAACCTTCTAATAGTTCAGTTGTCATAATTATTACTCCTTAAATTTGTTTTAATTATTGTTTGTCTTGAATAAGTTTTAATTTGTGGTTTGAGGTAATAGTTAATAGTTAACTATGGATGATTAAATATTAAATATTAACTACTAAATCTTAATCATTGTCTTAAATAAAAAACCGAGTTTTCTCATCATGTTTTTATTAGCTTTGATTAATTACGGTGAATAATATCTCCCATTGCTACAACAATTTTTCTGGCACCTTTATAAGGATTGCGACTATGGGCTGTTAAAATATTATCTAACATTAATATATCGCCTTTTTGCCAAGGAAATTGAACAGAGGTTTGTTGATAAAGTGCATTAATAGTATTAATAACTTCGTCTTCAATAGGAGTGCCATCACCATAATAAACATTGCGAGGTAATCCTTCTAAACCAAATGAAGATAAAAGAGATTCTCGAATTGTTGATTCTAAATAGGAAAAATGATGTAGTTGAATTTGGTTAAAGAATACTAATTCTTCAGTTTTGGGATGGGTAATTATTGCTGGACAAATTTTACTGGTTTTTAAGCCATTGTTAGGAAGCCATTCAAATTTAATTCCTGATTTATGGCAATATTCTTCGACTTTTTGCTTATCTTTGGTATGAAAGAAATTCTCCCAGCTAACATCTAAACCTTCTGTATAATTTCTGACATACATTAATTGTTTTTCTTGGAATTTTTTCCTCAATTTTGGGTCAAGAATTTGGTATAATTTTCGACAGTCAATGATAGGTGTTTCTCCTCCTTCTTTGGCTGGTTTAACACACATAAACCAAATTTTGTTAGGATAAGAATTAAGATGAGAACTTTCATTATGGAATAAAATTGCTTTATTAGCAGGATAAGGAGTGGAACCATAAACTTTATCACTTATTCCTTCTCTTGGTAAATCACCATATTCACTAAATAAATTAGGGCAAATTGATTGGGCTAAATTTTGGAAGTCAGAAATTGTTTCAATTTTAAATCCTCTAAAAAGAATTGCACCATGTTTTAGAAGTTGATTTTCAATATATTCTCTTTGATTTTTTGCCCATTCAAAAACATCTAATTCATCAATATTTGGTTCAATAACTAATGGCAATGTTTCTCCTTCTTGGAGGTAACTTGTTTTAATAAATTCTTGTTTTGGTAAACCTATTTTTTTCGGTTTAACTGACATAAATTTTTTAAATTTATTAAACTTAGTTTTCTGTCTTTTTTGGGTTTCTGCTAATTGTTGTTTCTTTTGATTTTCTGTAACCATTGTTAAGTTATTAATCTCCTTATTTGGGTTGTCTAAAATGCTATTAATTAGGGTTTGAAAACTATTAGATATTGAGGTAATTGTTGTAGCAGTTAATAAGTCAGAATTATATTTCCAAATACCCAAAATTCCTTCCTTAGTTTCTTGGATAAAGAGAATTAAATCAAACTTAGCTTTGCCTGTATAAAGATTCAATGGAGTTAAAGTTAATCCTGAGAATTCTAAGGCAGGCATAGGCGCATTTTGGAAGACAAGTAATACTTGAAATAATGGTGTTTGATTCACCTCTCTTTTGGGTTGAAAAGCTTCTACTAATTTGGCAAAAGGTAAGTCTTGATAGGCATATGCTTTTAAAGTTGTCTCCTTGACTTTGAGGAGTAATTCCCTAAATTGAGGATTCCCTGATAAATCTGTGCGTATCAACAAAATATTCACGAAGAAACCAATTAAGGCTTCGATTCTAGGGTGATTGCGATTGGCGATATCTATGCCTACTACAATGTCTTCCTGATTGAGATAGCGATATAAGAGGGTTTGTAAGGCGGTTAACACCACCATAAAAGGAGTTACACCTTCTTGGCGACTGAGTTGCTTGATTTTTTCCCATGAAGCCGATGGGAGAAGGAAAGATTGAAAGCCTTTATCGGAATCCCTAGAGGTTTTTAATGCTATGGGATTGATTTGCTTTTCTATCTTTTCTAGATTTAATTTGGGAAGGGGAGAAAGTTGCTGTCGCCAGTAGTCTAGCTGATTTTGTAAGACTTCTCCTTGTAACCAATCATGTTGCCATACGGCGAAGTCTCCATACTGAATGGGTAATTCTGCCAAGGGTGAAGGTTTATTTTCACAAAAGGCTTGATATAGTGTAGTAAATTCTCTCATTAGCACACCCATTGACCAAACGTCGGAAATAATATGGTGCATAGTAAATAAAGCTACATATTCTAATTCTCCTAATCTGAGAAGTTTTACCCGTAATAGCGGACCTTTTTCTAAATCAAATGATTTTTTACCTTCTTCTATAGCAATTCTTTGTACTTCTTTTTCTATTTCTTTTTCCTCTAACACTCCTAAGTCTAATAATGGGATTTCTAAGGTTAAGCTTGGGGCAACTATTTGTACTGGATTTCCTTCTACAAGAGCGAAAGTTGTCCGCAATGCTTCGTGACGTTGAATAATTTTATTGATACTCCATTCCACAGCATTTAGATTAATATTCCCTTTAATTCTAACAGCACTAGGAATTATATAGGAAGTATTACCTTTTTCTAATTGTTCTAAAAACCACAATCTTTGTTGGGCAAATGAAAGTGAGATGTTTTGTCGTTGAGAAAGAGGCTTTATAGAAGGTATTGTGGCAGGATTGCCATTGATTGCTTGTTGAATTAAATCAGATAATCCTCCTACAGTGGGTGATTCAAATATCACTCGTAAGGCTAATTCTACTCCAAAGGTTTGACGAATGCGAGAGATGACTTGAGTTGCTAAAAGGGAATGGCCTCCTAACTCGAAAAAATTATCATCCATTCCTGCCTCTACTCCTAAGATATCAAACCAAATATCTGCTACTACTTCTTCTGTAGGATTGCGAGGTGGAATAAAGGGTTTTTCTAAGTTGTTTCTGGTTACATTTGCTTTGGGTAAGGCGCGTCGATCAATTTTTCCATTGGGAGTTAAAGGGAAGGCTTGAAGAATAACAAAGGCGGAAGGAATCATGTAATCTGGCAATTTTTGTTGTAAAAAGCTGCGTAATTCAGTAATAGTTGGAGTTTCTTTCTTTGCTGGCACTAAATACCCTACCAACCTTTTCAGATTATTTCCGTCTTCTTGAGCAACAATTACACTCTTTTCTACCTTTTGATATTGATCAAGAATGGTTTCGATTTCTCCTAATTCTATTCTAAAGCCTCTAATTTTTACTTGGTAATCAATTCTGCCTAGACATTCAATTGTGCCATTAGGTAAATATCTAGCTAAATCTCCAGTTTTATAAATTGTTTCAGAAGGATTAAATGGATTAGAAATAAACCTTTCTTCAGTTAAATCTGGACGATTAAGATAACCTTTAGCGATTCCTTCCCCTCCGATATACAATTCGCCTGGAATTCCTATAGAAACTGGCTGTAAATATCGATTTAATATATAAACTTGAGTATTATTAATTGGTCTGCCAATGGGAATAATTCTACTTACTTTTTCTACTTTATGTATTAAAGACCAAATAGTTGTTTCTGTAGGTCCGTACATATTCCAAACACTAGAACCTTTTTCTAGTAATTTTTTAGCTAAGCCATCGGAAAGAGATTCACCTCCACAGAGAATTTTTAAATTTTTATTCCCCTGCCATTGAGCATTTAAAAGCATTTGCCAAGTAGCGGGGGTTGCTTGTAGGATACTTGCCTGGGATTTATCTATTGCTTCTGCTAATTTCATTCCATCAGAGGCAATTTCACGATTGACTAAAACTAATTTGCCTCCCACAATCAAAGGCAAAAATATTTCTAATGCAGCAATGTCAAAGGATAGAGTGGTTACTGATAAAAGAGTATCTTGCCTCGTTAATCTTGGTTTTTCCTTCATGGAATTGAGGAAATTAACTACTGCTTTGTGAGGAATTTGTACTCCTTTTGGCTTTCCTGTGGAGCCTGAAGTATAAATTATATAAGCTAAATTTGATGGTTTAGTAGAATTAGGTAGATTATCTTTACTATTTTTAGAGATTTCTTGCCAATTTTCTTGAATATCTATTATTTTATAGCTATTTAAGTTTGGATTAAAAATTGTTTCTTTTAATTCTTCTAATTTTTTTACCAAAGCTTTTTGAGTTAAAACCACCTGTAATCTAGCATCTTCTAACATATATTTTAGTCGCTCAACAGGATAGTTGGGATCTAATGGCACATAAGCAGCACCTGCTTTAAGAATACCTAGCAATCCTACTACCATATCTAATGATCTCTCGACACATATACCCACTAAAGAATTACAATTTACCCCATTATTTTGTAAATAGTGAGCCAATTGATTAGCCTTTTTGTTCAATTCTCCATAGGTTAAATGCTGTTCAAAAAAAGTAATAGCAGTGCAATTAGGACTTTGTTTTACTTGATTTTCAACTAATTGATGCAAACACAAATTTTTAGGGTATTCAACATCAGTTTTATTCCAGTCTATTAATAACTGTTGACGCTCTTTACTACTTAAAATTTCGAGATTAGAAATAGTTTCAGAAGGATTAGAAACAATGCTTTCAAGTAAATTTTCAAAATGAATCACCATTCTATAAATAGTCTCATCATCAAACAAATCAGTATTATACTCAAAAAACCCTTTCAAACAATCTTTACTTTCCTCCATATTAAGACTAAGATCGAACTTAGCCGTAACATTACTAATTTCCATCAAATTAATTTTCACATCTCCCAGAGATAAATTCTGCATATCTGAAGATGAACTTTGCAAAGTAAACATTACCTGAAATAGAGGAGTATGACTAAGATTGCGCTGTGGTTGTAAATGCTCCACTAATATTTCAAAAGGTAATTCTTGATGGCCATAGGCCTCCATTGCAACTTCTTTCACTCTAATCAGCAATTCTCGAAAACTAGGATTTCCTGATAAATCGTTGCGAAATACTAACGTATTAAGGAAAAACCCAATTAACGATTCCACTTCAGACTGATTGCGATTGGCAATAGGGGAACCCACGGAAATA
This sequence comes from Prochloraceae cyanobacterium PL24a_bin.78, assembly GCA_028281945.1. GTDB lineage: Bacteria > Cyanobacteriota > Cyanobacteriia > Cyanobacteriales > JANQIW01 > JANQIW01. Next base: position 15,619 of record JANQIW010000096.1, on the reverse strand, counting down.
TCATCTCTATCCGTATAACGATGAAGTAAAATTACAAAAGCCGTAAGTAAAGTCATAAAGAGAGTAGCATCAACAGAAGCTGCTAAATTTTGAAGCTTTTCCCTTAAATTTGAAGATACTTCAAAGGATTTCACTGCGCCTTCAAAGGTTTGTAATTTAGGGCGAGATTTGGCATTAGGCAATTCCAACGGAGAGGAATTTTGAAGCTTTTCTTGCCAATAATTCAACTGTTTTTGATACTCTTCTCCTTCTAACCATTGTCGCTGCCAAGAAGCAAAATCAGCATATTGGATGGGTAATTCTGGTAAAGATATTGACTTTCCTGTGGAAAAAGCTTCATATAATTTCGTCAATTCTCCAAGAAATAACCATTTTGACCAGGCATCTGCAACAATATGATGCATATTAAATAACATTACTCGATCTTTTTTTCTTAATTCTAGAATTTTAATCCTGATCAAAGGTGCTTTTTCTAAAGCAAAAGGTTGTTTAGCTTCTTGGTTTGCTAATCTTTCTACTTCTTTTTTTTGCTCTTCTTCTGACAAAAATGATAAATTTATAATAGGTATCTCGAAGTTTAAAGAGGAATGAATTACTTGAACTGGCTTTCCATTTACATTATTAAAACTCGTACGCAAAACTTCATGACGTTGAATAATCTCAGTTAAACTTTCCTCTAATGCTTTTATATCTAGATTTCCGTCTAAACGTAAAGCTGATGCTAAATTATAAGCTGGACTATTTGATTCTATTTGAGCGAGAAACCACAATCGTTGCTGGGCAAAAGAGAGGGGCATTTCTTCCCGATTCTCTAGTTTTTTGATAGTTCCTTGATTAGATAATTCTACCCCTTCATCCTCTAGAAGATATTCAAAAAGTTCTAAATTTTCATTTGAAAATAGATTGTTATCCATTATTTTTACTCTCCTTTTCTTTTTTGAGCCAGTAGCTGAGCTTTTTCTTCAGGGGACATATGCTTAATTTTTACCAATGTTTTAGCAATTTTCTCTGTTATGCCCACTTTAATTTCATTTTCAATTAGAATCTGAGATAGGTAAGCAATAGTAGGTTTCTCAAAAAGACTCCGTAAAGTTAATTCACATTTAAAAGTATTACGGATTCTCGATATTAATTGTGTCGCCAATAAAGAATGTCCTCCTAATTCAAAAAAGCGATCATGTATCCCTATTTTCTCAAGATGAAGAATTTCACTCCATATATCTACCAAGATTTCCTCAATAGCATTGCGAGGTGCGACATAATTCAAATTAGGATTAGCTTTGTCAGGTGAAGGTAAAGCGTGACGATCAATTTTCCCATTAGCAGTTAAAGGTAAGGCATCTAAAAATACAAATAGATTAGGAATCATAAATTCCGGCAATTTATTTGCTAAAAATTCTCGTAATTGAGTACTTTCAACCTTTGAATCTTGCTTAGTAACAACATAGGCAACCAGGCGTTTATTTTTAGTTTCATCTTCCCATGCTATTACCACATTTCCTTGAACATTCTGATGTTGATTTAATACTGTCTCTATCTCTTCTAACTCAATACGAAAACCTCTAATTTTTATCTGACGATCAATTCTGCCTAGAAATTCAATATCTCCCGTCGGCAAATAACGAGCTAAATCTCCAGTTTTATATAAAACATTATTAATATCATCACTAAAAGGATTGGTAATGAACCTTTCTGCCGTGAGATTTGGGCGATTTAGATAACCTCGACTTACATTAGCCCCACCAATATGAAGCTCTCCTGGTATACCAATAGGCAAAGGATTTAGATTTTCATCTAATATATATATTTGAGTATTAGAAATTGGACGACCTAAAGGCACAGTATTATTTTTAATGTATGAATTATTGCTACCAACTTCGTAAGTTAAAACCCCTATAGTTGTTTCAGTAGGTCCATAATGATTCAATATTTTACAATTACTTGTATATTTTTTAACTTCATCAATGAGACTCCAACTACAAGCTTCACCTCCCAAAATTAAACATTTACGAGGTAAAATCCCTTCAGGCTGTGATGATTTTAGCAAGGCACCTAAATGAGAAGGCACTATTTTCAAACAATCAATGGGATAAAGACTGCAATATTCCCTGAAAAACTTTGAATCTGTAGCTTTTTCATAGGATATTAAATGAAGAGTTCCACCTATACACAGGCTAGGAAAAATCGCTGTATTTCCTAAATCAGCAGCAAACGTAGAAACTGTTGCAAAACTACTACCTTGAGATAGAGACAATCTATCTAATATACTATACACATAATTCATTAATTGCCCATGTTCAACTGCCACACCTTTGGGTTGGCCTGTAGAGCCTGAAGTATAGATAATATATACTAAATTGTTAGGATTAATGGTAGTATTGGGATTCTCTTGGCTTTCAGCAGAAATATTCTCCCAATCAGTATCAAGACAAATAATTGTAGTTGTATGATTTGATATTCTTTGGGATAACGCTTGTTGAGTTAACACTATAGAAGCCTTAGCATCTGACAACCTGAAATTTACCCCATCAATTGGTAAAGTAGAATCGATTGGTAAATATGCACCACCTGCTTTGAGAATTCCTAAGATACCAACTATTACATCCAAAGATCTTTCTACATATAATCCTACTATAGTCTCATTTTTTACTCCTTGAGAACGAAGATAATGAGCTAATTGATTTGATTTTTGATTAATTTCTTCATATGTTAGTTTTTTATCTTCACAAACAGCAGCGATGTTAGTTGGAATCTGGGTTGCTTGGGCTTCAAAGAGGTTATGAATACATTTATCTCTAGGATAATCTATAGTTGTGTTATTAAAATCTACCAGAATTTTTTGACGTAATTTAGGAGTAAGAAGATCTAAATTTTTAATTTTTTCATCTGGATTATGAATTATACTCATTAATAACTTTTCAAACTGAGATACTAATTCTTTAATATCATCTTGAAAATATAAATTCTCATCATAGTGTAAAGCTAATTCCAAGCCTTTTTCACTATAAATACAAGATAGTTTTACCTTATATCGATCAAAACACACGTATTTTTTATAAAAACAAAAAGATATATCATCAAATTGATAAGTAGAAATTTCTTCTTCAAAATCAAAACAATAGGGGAAATAATTTAGATCTTCTTCACCTAATAAACTTTCCCAGCTAAAATAATCCTGCCATTTATACGCAAGATTCTTAATCGTTTTTACTTCTTTTACAATTTTATGAAAATTATAATCTGGTTCTAGATCCATATAAAAAGGTAAATACTTAGCAAATAAACCCAAAGATTTTTCTATTTCTTCATAATTTCGACCATTTGCCAGAATACCAATTATCTTATTGGAGTATCCAGTTAGTTTCCAAAGGAAGATATACCAAGCCGCTAAAAGGAAATCTTCCAGATTAACTTCATCCTCTTGAATTAAATTTTCAATTTTTGATAATAATTTAGACTGATTTTCTATGGGTAAAATTTTTGGCTGAAACTCTAATGAAAGATTATGATTAGTTTCAATAACCAGTTTAGAAGCAGAAATACGAGAAATATTTAGACTATTCCAATAATCTCTACCCGCTTGTGTATCTTCATCTTCAAGAATTTGGTAAAACCATTCTGCAATATCTGCATATTGAATATCTATGTCTTGTAAAAGATTACCAGATTTATAACAATTATATAATCGAATTATTTCATTGCATAAAACCTCTAGTGATATTTTATCAGCACAAATAGCAGGTAATTTAAATAGTAAAATATATTTATAGTCTAATAATTTAACTATAGATGATTGTAATAAGGGAGATTTTTCAAAATTAAAATATTGTTCTGCTAATTTATTTAATAAAAAATCAACTTTAACTATTTGCTCATCGGCATCTAAATTACTTAAATCATACTCCTCCATAGATAAATTTTGTTCATCATTTATTTTCTGAAGGGGAATTGTCATTCCGGGTAAGCAATAAAAAGTAGTACGAAGAATTTCATGACGATTAATCACCTTTTGTAAAGCTTCTTTTAAAAGTTTGATGTTAATATTTCCCTCAATGATAATTCCCCATAATGCTTGATAATGCCTACTTTGGTTAGGTTGCTGCAATAACCATGTATGGCATTGTTGAGGGGAGAGTCGATAACCAGTAGTTGCTTCTTCTTCTGTTGTTATGCTTACATCTTCCATCTTCCTAAATCCTTTGTGTTTGAGTAAAAGTTACTATTCTAGGGCTTATTAATAATAAATATCAATAACTTTAAAATACTGTATCAAAATACCCAATCAATTGGTTAGATTTTTGATTAAAATATTTGAGATTAAGCTCTCTTAATATAAGATTTACTTATATCGTTAGATAATAAATCAATTATCACAATCAAGATGATTACAACAGACTTGAATCTTTTTGATAGATAACCTAATCATATATTTAAGGAAATCCATATAGTGATATTTGTAATCCTCTATTATGATCTTTAATCACATGGAATATGTCAAGATAATATCTTCCAAAATTTTGAAAAATTTACTAAAGGAGTTTAATATCAAGAGAGTCTTTAAACTTGATAGAGTTTGAATATCTTTAATCTATTATAATTAATCACAATTTATTCCCACATTCTCCCATTCCCTCAGTCAATGTCTGTCATAGTTAAAGAAAAATTATATTACTATTTTGACTTGAATATTCACTAATAATATAAATTTTGTAATTTAAATTAACTTTATAATTTTCCAACTAATTCTTTTTTTTCGGGAATTTCAGCCAATTAAAATAAAGCAACTATGAAAACAGAATTTGGTATAATAAAAATATATCATACAGTTTGAACCTTAAAGAATGAAATAAATACACAATCTAAAGCTATGCTTTATTAAAAAATAAAATCCTTCATTTCTTTCTCCTGAAAATAAGAATTGCTGTTATTGGGAAAAAAAGTTGCTATTTCTTGGTTTTTGAGTTATAATAAAAGACTGCACTTAATTTAATTAAATTTATTTATTTATTGAGGAGGTTCTTTCCATGTCTCGGAAATGTCAACTTACAGGCAAGAAAGCTAATAATGCTTTTAGTATTTCCCACTCTCACCGTCGCACTAAAAGATTACAACATGTTAATCTACAATCCAAAAGAGTTTGGTGGCCGAAAGGTAATCGTTGGGTAAAATTGCGCTTATCCACTAAAGCAATCAAAACTTTAGAAAAGAAAGGTATTGAATTCATGGCTAAAGAAGCTGGGATTAATTTAAATCATTATTAATCTACTTAATTGAATTATTCAATAAAGACTAAAGAAGTAGAATTTTACCATAGGCGTAATGATTGGGCTAGATATAATAGCTTTTATTTGTGGGTTAGTATCATTTTTTTTTTATAGTGATAGAGATGTATAATGGAGAGAATGAGATAATGGGAAGAATAAAGAATTAGGATTTGATAACAAAGAGTAGGTAAAATAAATTTTGGCTAATTATCCTAGATTTAAGATTTTTCAACTCTATCACCCTTAAAGACTCTCTTGATATAAAGCCCAATCTGCCCATTGCTACTGTGATTTTATCAATATCTTAGTTTTACTTTTAGAAAAAAATTTTATAATTAAAATAATTATCTGAAGGTTAAGTTCCGTTGATAATCTGAAAAATTATTCTTAAAATCAAGATATTGATAGCAGCCACTATACTAACAATAGCAATTAAACCAACTATTATTAAAATAATAAATAACCAATCAGTTTTTTCTCTCTTTTTAGGTGAATCAAGGTAAGTTTCTAATAACTCCATATTTTTACTATTACCTTTCCAAGTAGCATCGAATAAATCTCCCAACATAGGAATACTGCCAACTAAAGTATCTATAACAATATTTAGTAACATACGAGATAAAGTTGCTTTAGGAACACCCATTTTTGCTGATTCAAGAATAATATAGGCAGAAAAAGCCGCAGTTAAATAATCACCAGCTCCTGGAAGCAATCCAATAATAGGATCGATCCCAATTCTATATGAAGTTCCCGGAATCTCAATCGCTTCATCGAGTAAATAACTTAATGAGCGTAAGCGTTCCAAATTACTGGTTTTATCATTAATCTTCTTTTGTGCTGTAGTTTTTTGATCTTTCATAGGATTTCCTGCTATTTCAAATTATCAATTAACTTGGTTTTTTTCTGAATTTCTTGCCCAACCACGGCATTAGTAACATCCCCTAAAAGCATAACAAAACAACTCAGATAAAGCCAAAGCATTAAAACAATAACCGCTCCAACAGCCCCATATATTTTATTATAATAACCAAAATTAGAGACATAAAGACGAAATAAAGCAGAAACAACCATCCAAGCGACAGCAGCTAGAATCGCTCCGGGCATAAGAGGAGTTTTAGAATCGCGATGACTTACAGCAAATTTATAGATAAAAGCAAAACAAACAGCGACAATTCCTAAAGCCACAGGCCAACTTAACAATCGCCAAATACCTAAGAGAATTGAAGAAATAGTGTGATTAGTTTCTGGTTCATTAATTAAATAGTTAATTAGCTTAATAAATAAATCAATGATCTTTAAAAGAAAAGTATTAACAATTATAATTAATAAAATTAATCTTGCTTTAATAAAACGATATTTTTTATTTTGAGGGAGTTTATATATTCGATAAATTGAAGCTAAACTTGTAGCTAAAATAGCAAGAACAATAGGCCCACTTAAAATTTTCCAAACTACTAATAAAAGTGTATTCCAATTTTGATTTACTCCTATTTCAACAATTAAATCCCCAATAAATATCAGAAAAGAAGCCGTTATTAAGAGTAGAATTGTTCCTATAGATAAGAGTATACTAACTAATTTTGTTTTCCAAAAAGAACGTTGTTGACTTGGGGAAACTTCATGAATTCGATCGAAAGCATAACTAGCAGCACTTAAGACTCCAGAAAAAATCCAAATCCCAGCAAAAAAACTGATAGAAAACCAATTTTGACCATTTGATAAATCAATACCTCGAACAAAATCGAAAAGTAAACTCCAAACCTCCAGAGGAATAATCCCTTTAAGTAACTGTACTAAATCCACTAACCCAGGTTTTAAAGAGAGTTCAAAGATAGATAAGGCAGTAAGAATTGATAAGATCCCAGGAAATATAGCTAACATGGCATGAAAAGCCATTTCCGAAGATGAACCCATTAACCGATGCTTTATGGAAGAGGCGATTATTTTTTTGATTATCCCTAAATCGATAAGGCGATAAAATTTGATTAAACGGGTTACTGCCATGATACAGATAATGATCTTTATATAAATATCATTTTAATTAATTCTTTCTTGGTTATTATTTTACTCCATTCAATAAATCATATTTTATCTGTTTAATTGCTAAAATCCCATGATTTTAGCCACTTCTTCAAGATCAGGAGAGACTTCAGAATGAATTGGGTTTTGACAATTTTTGATAGCAGAATCAGGATCTTTTAGGCCATTTCCTGTTAGTACACATACGACTGTAGCATTATTTGGAATTTGATCTTTAACTTTAAGTAAACCTGCCACAGAAGCAGCACTAGCTGGTTCACAAAATATTCCTTCCTTAGCAGCTAGAATGCGATAAGCTTCCAGAATTTCTTCATCAGTCACAGAATTAAATTCTCCGCCACTTTCTTGTTGCACTTTAAGAGCTTTAGTCCAATTAGCAGGATTGCCAATTCTAATAGCAGTGGCCACAGTTTCAGGATTAGGAATTGGCTGTTTCTTAATCAAAGGAGCGGCTCCTGCGGCTTGAAATCCCATCATTTTGGGAAGACGATCGCATTTTCCTTCTTGATAATATTCAGAAAAACCCATCCAATAAGCAGTAATATTCCCTGCATTCCCCACAGGAATACATAACCAATCAGGGGCATTACCCAAGACATCCACAATTTCAAAAGCAGCAGTTTTTTGCCCTTGAAGACGATAAGGATTGATAGAATTGACCAAAGTAACTGGATAAGAATTAGCCAAATCCTTAACAATTGTCAAAGCCTCATCAAAATTGCCTTTAATAGCGATAACAGATGCCCCATATACTAAAGCTTGGGCTAACTTTCCCAAAGCCACATAACCGTCAGGGATAATCACAAAAGCTCGCATCCCCCCACGAGTTGCATAAGCGGCGGCTGCAGCCGAAGTATTGCCGGTGCTAGCACAGATTACTGCTTTTTCTCCTGCCTCTTTTGCTTTAGATATTGCCAAAGTCATTCCTCTATCTTTAAAGGAACCTGTGGGGTTGAGTCCGTCATACTTCACCAATACTTTGACTCCACGGCCAATATAGGAAGCTATAGAAGGAGTGGAAATCAAAGGAGTATTACCTTCTAAAAGAGTTACCACCGGAGTAGTATTATTTACTGGGAGATAAGGTCGATAAGTTTCGATTAATCCACCCCAAGAGCTAGAATACTTATCTTGAAGTTTAGATGAATTTTCAGCGAATTTACTTAGATTCACAGTAGCTTAATTGATTTTTGGTATTTAATATCAATTTGTCTTTAAGGTTGATAGAGTTGATTAAGTCTCAAGTAAGAACTAAGAACCAAGAAGATAATGCAGAATTCTACCCATCTCCCATTCTCCCATTCTCTCATTCTCCCACTCAATCTCTATCATAGTTAAAGAGAAACGATATAACCATTATATCAAATATTTTAGGGTAAGCAAAGCGTCTTCAGGAATCTTATCTATGCTCACCCTAATACAAGTTAATATTTATTCTTAATTAGCTTTTTTGAGAAGCTGCTTCTCGTTCTCGGTTATTTGAATCTGATTTATGATGAAGTCTTGGACCTGACTTTGATTTATATGACTTTTTATCTGAACGATTGCCATATTTTGGTTTAATAGTTGGCTTAGGTACAGTACCTTTTGGCACTTCCCAATCAGTTTGTAACCAGCTAGGACAATCTTGATCATAAACCATTTGTAAAGCAGCAGCGGCAATAGCTTGAGGATCATATTGATCGCTCAATTCATTTACCAAAGATAGGAATGAAGCCATGCGTTCTCCTGCCAAAGTTTCTTTTACTTTCGTTTGGAGTTTTTGGATGCGGATTGCTTCTACTTCTGCACGATTTGGTATTTTGTATACTTCTAATTTCTTGCCGACTCGACGCTCAATTTGTCGTAGCATTCTGCGATCGCTAGGTTCTACGAGAGAGATGGCCTTACCTTCCTTACCGGCCCTACCAGTACGACCGATTCTATGGATATAGGTTTCGGTATTATCGGGAAGATCGAAATTAATGGCATGAGTTAAATGTTCTACATCTAAACCCCTGGCGGCGATATCTGTTGCCACTACCAGTTTAATTTTGCCATCTCGCCAACGCTGAACTAAACGTTCTCTTTGAGCTTGAGAAAGATTACCATGATATTCATCTACACTATGGCCTGCAGACATTAACTTGCTAGTCAATTCTGCGGCTGTGCGCTTAGTTCTCACAAAAACAATGGCTGATTCTGGAGACTCTATTTCTAGGATTGGTTGTAGAGCTTTTAACTTTGACCAACCTCGAGGAATCATATAGACTTGTTGATCTATTTTTGATGGAGCTGCTTGAGGTCTAGCAACTGTTACTGTTTCTGGAGAATAGAGAAATTCATTAACCAACTCTCTAATTTCCCGTGGCATTGTTGCTGAGAAACAGGCTGTTTGACGTTGTTCTGGAGTTTGTTCCATAATTTTTTTCACGTCATCGATAAAGCCCATACTTAACATTTCATCAGCTTCATCAAGGACAACCCATTTTAAATCTTCTAGATTGAGTTTTCCTCTTTCTAATAAATCGATTACCCTTCCAGGAGTTCCTACTACAATTTGAACACCTTTTTCCAGAGAGCGAATCTGTCTATCTATGGACTGACCTCCACATACTGTCAAGATAAATAATCGACGATTATGGGATAAGTCCTTAACTGCTTGAGATACTTGCTGAGCTAATTCTCTTGTAGGAGATAAAATTAGAGCTTGAACTTTGGAACTTTTATGATTTATTTTTTCTAATATTGGTAATGAATAGGCTGCTGTTTTTCCTGTTCCTGTTTGGGATTGACCTACTACATCTCTTCCTGCTAACAATAAGGGAATTGCTTGTGATTGAATACTAGTAGGTTCCGTGAAGCCTAGGTTTTCTAAATGTTCTACCCTTTCTTCTGATAAGCCTATATTTTTGAACGTATCTGTCATAAGATAAATTTTTTCTCTTTGATTTACTTTTGTTTACAATCTTTTATTTTTTTTAGCTTAATTCTTTTTGCTGAAATGATAAAATTAACTACCGATTTGATTGTCAGCTTTAAGCGTTAAAAATCATGTTATGGTTTTGCCATAGAGGTCATATACATCTGAATCTGTGATTAATACTGGCACTATTGAACCTAAGGATGCTTCTCCTCTAACATATACCAATCCATCTATTTCTGGAGCGAAACGTGCTGACCTTCCTATTTTTTCTCCAGTTTTTGGGTTTTCCTGTTCTATTAACACCTCCACTATCTTTCCAACACAAGCATTATTTCTTGAAGCTGCTATTGGTTGTTGGACTTCCATCAGAGCATTTCTACGAGCTTCCATAATTTCTTCTGAAATTCTATTAGTAAGCTGATAGGCTGGAGTTCCTTCTTCTGGAGAGAATTTAAAAACTCCTACATGATCGAACTGATGTCGCTCTACAAATTGTAACAAATGTTGAAAACGATCTTCAGTTTCTCCTGGATATCCTACTATAAACGTCGTACGCAAAGTTGCTTCTGGTAATCTTGTTTTTAGCTTGTCGATAATCTTATCATTAATTTGTGCCTGCCAAGGACGATTCATTGCCCGCAAAATTTCTGGGTGAGAGTGTTGTAGAGGTAGATCGAGATATGGCAGGACATTTGGCGTTTCAATGATAGCTTGAATTACCGAATCTGTCAATCCTGTTGGATAAGCATAGTGGATGCGGATCCAGGGGATATCTACTTTACCTAACTCTCGTAATAATTCTGCTAGTTTAGGTTCTCCATATATATCTATACCATAATTTGTTGTTATTTGGGAGATGAGAATTAATTCACGAACTCCAACTTGGGCTAGATTTTCTGCTTCAGCTACGATAGATTCGATGGTTCTTGATCTTTGTTTTCCTCGTAAATAAGGAATAATACAAAAAGAGCAACCATAATCGCAACCTTCAGCTACTTTTAGATAAGCTACAGCTTCTGATGTTGTTCGATAACGAGGGGTGGTTTCATCAGCAATAAAACTTGGATTTTCTGAAACTTCCTCTACTCTTTCTCCTGATTCTACCCGAGCAATTACATTAACAATTTTTTGATAATCTCCAGTTCCTACTATGGCTACAGCTTCTGGTAATTCTTCAAGTAATTCCCCTTTAAAATGCTGTGCCATGCAGCCTGAGATTATGATTTTTTTATTAGCTTCTGCTAATTCAACTAGAGTTTGAACAGATTCCTCTCTTGCTGAATCGATAAAACTACAAGTATTTACAATCACATAATCTGCTAAATCCTCATTGGCATCTACTTGGTAACCAGCTGATACCAGTAATCCTAACATATGTTCAGAATCTATGCGATTTTTCTCGCAGCCTAAATGAGAAATTGCAATTGTTGGCTTAGTGCCCATGCTTAATTTAATCTTTTCTTTTTCAAAGATTTTGAAATATTTTTTATTGTTAAGACATTTTAACATATATTTTCTTTAATCAAACCAATTCTTTATTTTTAACTCCTACCAAAATGAGTCAAAATTGAGATAAGCTAAAGTTTGTACTTAAAGTAATCAAAATTCCAGATTGTGCTTTAAATAAATAACTTGAGGAGATTGCCATCTGGAACAAAAAAATATCTCTAAAGTCTAATTAGTAAAGTATTGTCACTATTTGACCTCGTAGTAATTTTATTTTTCTGTTATAATGAAAGTTTTAGGAATTTTTCAATTTCTCTAGAGATTATTTCAGAAATCCTTGATTATCTTATTTGGGAATTCCGTTGGCTTTACCCTTGAGTATAGGGTATGTTGAATTCTGACTCGATAGAGAAGTGTATTGATGAAAGTTTCTAATCTTAATCTCATCACCTGAATTGTAAATTAATTCCATGGCGTAAGCTAGATTAAATTGATAGTTTTTACTGTATATCAATTTTTAAAACAGTAAAACAATAAGAAAAATCACCCATTATTGGAACAAATATCTTAAAATTGCTCTTTATAGCTTAACAATAAGAAAATTTATCTAGTATTTGATAGATTATAATTATAATTAATATTCTTATTAAAAAAAGAAAGGAGGAATAACTAATCAAGTATGAAAGTAAAAATTTTTCTTTGTTAGAAATAAGCAAGAAAAAGCCAAGATGACAAAATAAAAACAATAAGCAAGAAAAATACCATGCCTGAAAAAAAACTTAATTGAGGTTGAGGAAAATTATTAAAATGCTGTAAAAATAAAAACTATAATTCAAGAAAAAGTAATTTTATAAAAGAAGGAAATAATAGAAAAGTTAACCAAAAAGTTAAATTAATATTTTTATAATTCTGTTTAATCAAAAAACATAGAATAATCTATAATTATATCTTGCTCAAGATATTGTAAATTATCAATTTAAGAATATTTACGCCAGAAAGAATATTCAAACAAAAACTCCCAATCAAAATTAAAGTAAAATTTAAGGTAAAGTCTAGTGAAGTTAAATCAAATTTTTAACACATCTAATCCAATAATTGGTGTAGTTCATTTATTACCCTTACCAACATCAGCTCGTTGGCAAGGACAGTTAAAACCAGTAATTGAAAGGGCACAACAAGAAGCTACAGCTTTAGCAGCAGGTGGAGTAGATGGAATTATCGTAGAAAATTTCTTTGACGCACCCTTTACAAAAGATCAAGTAGATCCAGCGGTGGTAAGTGCCATGACTTTAATAATCGATCGAATTATGAACTTAGTCATGTTACCAGTAGGAATCAATGTCTTACGCAATGATGCAAAAAGTGCAATGGCTATAGCATCAGTTGTTAACGCAAAATTTATCCGAGTTAATGTCTTAACAGGAGTAATGGCAACAGATCAAGGCTTAATCGAAGGAAAAGCTTGGGAATTACTAAGATACCGTCGAGAATTAGACACAGAAGTAGCAATCTTTGCTGATGTCTTAGTCAAACACGCACGACCTTTAGGCACCCCAAATCTTACTACCGCCGTAAAAGATACCATCGAAAGAGGCTTAGCGGATGGGGTAATTTTGTCAGGGTGGGCCACAGGAAGCCCTCCAACTAAAGAAGATCTAGAGTTAGCAAAAGAAGCAGCTAATTCTAAACCTGTATTTATTGGTAGTGGCGCTAATTTCGATAATATTTCTAACCTAATGGAGGTAGCTGATGGGGTAATTGTGGCAAGTTCATTAAAAAGGAATTCTCTCATTTCTGAACCTATCGATCCTATTAGGGTATCTCAATTTGTTGAAGCTACAAGACAAGTCAATCTTCTTAAAGAAAAAGAAAAGGCTCTAGAAGTCGATAAAATTCAAGTTAAAAAAGTTTGAAAAGGTGATACGGGATGGAACATAGATTCTAACCTCCTGTATCTGTGTTATAATCACAGAAGCCGATAATCTTAGGTGGATAACCTACGGCATCAAATAAAGTAAGATCGATTGTATTTGGTTTTGTACCAGTATATGAGAAATTATAAGGTGTTTTTGACACCATACACCAATCATATTTTGGTGAAATCTAAAAAAATAGAGATAACACGGATTTATAATACTCCTAAAATTATTCTTGAATCCTAGTCTTTCTCAAGTCAAAAATTCAATTGTCCCAATCATGCCAGTCTTTAGCATGAGAAAATTATAAAAAAAATCAATAAATTAACTATGCGCCGTAAACGAAATCAACCTTGGATTCATCGTTATTCTCGCTTCATCATGGGGGCGATCGCTACTATTGGGCTTTGTCTAACCAGCTATTTAACCTTTGTGAAATTCACTGGTGGAGAAGTAGCTTGTACAGCTGATGTTACTGAGCCTATTTCTGGTTGTAATAATGTTCTTAATAGCGTTTATGCTGAAATTTTCGGTATACCTCTAAGTTTATTTGGCTTACTGGCATACTTAGGAATGTTAATTTTAGCTATTGGTCCATTATTTCTCAAGGAAAAAACTACTAATAGATCTTCAAAAAATCAATTAGAAAATTGGAGTTGGCAGTTACTCTTAATTGGAGGAACTGGAATGGCTGTTTTTAGTAGTTATTTAATGTTTATTTTAACTACTGAATTACAAACAACTTGTTATTATTGTATAACTTCGGCAGTATCTTCCATAAGTTTATTTATTTTGGCAATTATAGGCAGAGAATGGGAGGATCTTGGACAAGTACTTTTTACAAGTTTTATCGTTGGTTTAATAACTATAGTGGGAGCAGTAGGCATTCTTCCTCTTGGTTTGAGCGATCGAGTTTCTCCTCCATCTTTAGTTGGTGGTGAAAATGCGCCTCAACCAATTCCTTTACCTTCAAGACAACCTCAAGCTCCTATTGGTTGGGAAACAACTACTACTTCTTCTCAAGCTGAAATTGCTTTGGCTCAACATTTAACTAATATTGGGGCAATTAAATATGGTGCTTTTTGGTGTCCTCATTGTTATGCTCAAAAACAACTCTTTGGAAAGGAAGCATTTGAACAAATTAATTATGTAGAATGCGATCCTAGAGGAGAAAATGGGCAACCTCAAGTTTGTCAAGCAGCTGGGGTTAGATCTTATCCTACTTGGAAAATTAATGGTCAAGAATATTCTGGTACTCAATCTCTAGAAAAATTAGCTGAGATTTCTGGTTATAATGGCCCAAATAATTTTAAATACTTTGTTCCAAGGAGTCGTTAAGATAAATACCCGAATAATTTAAATATCTTTTTTTATTTTTGCTACCTTGAAATATTAGGTAGCTTATATTGTTTTTCTTTAAATATAATAGACACCCTAGTAGGGGAATGGGTGAATGGGTGAATGGGAGAATAAATTTTGGTTAATTATCCTAGATTTAAGATTTTTCAAATCTATCATGCTTAAATACTTTCTTGATATTATTTAAGGTTTTTTTCTATGTTTTAACTTGGTTAAATAGTCAAATAAATTTGAAAATTAGATATTTTTTTCTTTTGAATTAATAAAATTAATAATACTAATTTTTCTAATATGAGCAACACTAATAATACTAAACCCGGTTATGAAACCAACCTTTTTGCTGAGGTACAATTCCCAAAGACTGAGAAAAAGTATGAGATCAAACAAATTTTAATAAGTCAGTTTTGAAAACCGTATTTGGTATAATTTATTATTAAATATAGAAAAATAACTATTAGCAAAAAAAATATGCGAACAATTATTAATTGCCCGCATTTATAGAGAGAACTATGTTTTAAAAAACATTAGTTTACAGAGCGTTACCACGTGGAAGAACTTCTTCTGGGAATACAAACTGTTGATGTGGTTGATCTTGTGGTGCCATCCAAGCACGTAGACCTTCGTTTAATAAGATATTCTTAGTGTAGAATGTTTCAAATTCTGGATCTTCTGCTGCTCTTAACTCCTGT
>JANQIW010000083.1 GCA_028281945.1 Prochloraceae cyanobacterium PL24a_bin.78 | reverse complement strand
ATTATTCTTAATTGTATAGCATATATAATTATGATATACTTATCCATTTTCGGCAATTAGCTTATTAATTTTTGATGCAGATTATCTATTATCTATTATTAATTATCAATTGCTATAATTAATAAAAATATTTTTTATAGTAACAATGAGACATTGGCAATCAGGAGATACATTACAAGAAGGCAAATATACTATTGAAAAAATATTGGGAAGTGGCGGATTTGGTATTACTTACAAGGCAACTAAACATTTAAGAAATGGCAATAAAAAATTTGTCGCCATCAAAACTCTTAATCCTAATATGCAAATAAGGCAAGATTTCTTTAAACATCAGGAAGATTTTCTACAAGAAGCTTGGAAACTTAAGGCTTTTAGTCATCCCCATATTGTTAAAGTTAATGATATTTTTCTCGAAGAGGAATTACGATATTTGGAAATGGAATATATTGAAGGAGACAATTTAGGAGAATATTTAAAAAATTACTGCTGTCAGTACCAGAGAAAAATCTTAGAAGAAGAAGCATTGACTTATATCAAACAAATAGGAGAAGCTTTAATTTACCTTCATCAAAGAGGAATATTGCATCGAGATGTGAAACCCCAAAATATAATGTTACGCAAAAATACTAAAGAAGCTGTTTTAATCGATTTTGGTACTGCTAGAGAATTTATCCAAAATGAAACTAGAACACATACTAATTTTAAAACAGAAGGATATGCCCCTATCGAACAGTATGAAATCAAAAGGAAAAGAGGTGGTTATACTGATGTTCATGCTTTGGCAGCTACTTTATATTTTATGTTGACGATGAAAATGATAATTCCTGCTGACTATCGCCGTGATCAAGGTATTCCTCTAAAGCCTCCTAAAACATATAATCCTGAAATTAGCGATCATACTAACGATGCCATTATGAAAGGAATGGAATTATATCCAGAAAATCGTCCCCAGACAATGGCAGAATGGTTAGAATTATTATTGCTAAAAGAAACAAATAGTATCTTAATTCCTAGGAATATTCCTATTTCCTCTGCAAATCCTACTCCTAAAATTAAGCCTAAATCTCAAAGAAATAAACCTACTAATCCAATACCAAAAAAGCTTACTTTAACTTATTCTACAAATTTTACTAGGAGGAAGTTTCTTGAATGGGGAGCCTGGGCTGGAGGTGCTTTTATTACTACTTTCTTTATTGGCAATGTTTTAAAGAATAAGTTTTCTGATTCCTCTAATATAATAACGCCTTCAATTCCTGAATTTTCTTCTGAGACTTTTAATTTTGAGACAGTAGAAGTCAACGATAGAGGAGAAATAATCAACCGAGAAAATAAATCAGCCCAATACATTAGAGAAAATCTTGGTAATGGTGTTACTATGGATTTAGTTTATATACCTAGTGGTAGGTTTCTCATGGGTTCTCCTGAATACGAGAAAGGGCGTTGGGAAGCGGAAGGGCCACAACATTGGGTAGAAATCAAGTCATTCTTGATGGGCAAATATCCCGTCACTCAGGCACAATGGGTTGCTGTCATGGGCTACAACCCATCTAGGCATAAAGGCACTAATAACCCAGTAGAAAATGTATCTTGGGATAATTGTGTAGAGTTTTGTAAAAAAGTATCCGAAATTTTCCAAAAAAGAGTGTCAACTACCATCTGAAGCTCAATGGGAATATGCCTGTCGAGCAGGAACAAAAACTCCTTTCTATTTTGGAGAAACTATCACTACCGATTTAGCTAATTATGATGGAAATAGCACTTACCGTGATGAACCAAAAGGAATCAGTTTAAGAAAAACGACTGAGGTAGGAATATTTTCCCCTAATGAATTTGGATTGTATGATATGCACGGAAATGTTTGGGAATGGTGTGCTGATAATTTGCATGATAACTATAATGGTGCACCAAGTGATGGAAGTGCTTGGTTAAATTCAGATCCAAATAATAATAAAATTCAATATGTACAACGTGGCGGTTCTTGGTTTCTCCATCCTTGGGATTGTCGATCTGCTTATCGGGACAAGTATCCAAAGAAATACTTTGTAGATAGTAGAGGGTTTCGATTGGCTTGTAGATTTAGCTAGTTACCTGTTAACTCTAATTAAAATTGACTCAATAAAAATTTCATTATTATACTAAATACAATGGAAACTTGATTATTTCAAAAGGCAATGGAAACAGTTGAAAACTTATCTTTAGAAGAACGTAGAAAGATTATTTATCAAGAAATCAAAAAAGTTCATCAAGAATTAGGGAAAGGAAAAGTAAAATTCGGCTCAGTAGATAAATTTTTAGAAGAATTAGATAAATAGATTATTCTTCCGTAATAGTTGTATTTCTCAGTTTAAATATGCTACAATGATGATCATATACCGAAAAATCATATTACTACTAAATTGGGCAGGGTTTAGCAATGGTGATGAAAGGAAAACGATCAAAATTATTTCAACAAGCCATAGAAAAAGTAAAAAAATTATCATTAGAAGAACAAGAAGAACTACTTAGCTTACTCCAAGAAGAAATATATAAAAAACATAACCAAATTATTTCTCAAAACAAAATAGAAAATAATCGAGAATTAGGGGCAAAAAAAGTAGAATATGGTTCAATGGATGGATTTGAAGAAGAAATAGGCTAAAAAAATTACAGATTTAAGATAAATATTTTTCTATAAAAAACAGTTATTAAAATACTAAAATAGATTATTTAATTTAGAACATAGCTTATAAAAAGGGATTCAAACAAGTATAATGTCAAAGCATTTTGGGATAATCAAGGACAAGTATGGGTGGGTTATTGATTCAGACGTTCCAAGATTAGTAACAGAAGCCGAAACTATAGAAAAATTAAACACTAAGCTAAGAGAAATGATACCAGAGTTATTACTACTAAATAACTTAATCACTAATAATTATACCAATAATATCACCTTTGAACTAACAAATTCTTAGTAATAAATAAGCCTTGAGCCAAGATGCCCAAGACAAAACCTAAGAAAACAATTATTCAATAGCAATAGAAGTAGGAGAATTACCAGAATTAGGAGAAGAAAAACCTAAAGGCTTGCGAAAATCAGCATAAAGACGATCGCGCCAATTAAAGAAAATATCATAAGCACTATTATCAGCCAAACCAGGAATACCCTTACCCTTCAACTCAGAAGGAAGATCAAGATAATTACCATCAGGAAACTTAAGAATAATACTCAAACCCGCCACCGTCAAATCAGCGATCGTAGGTTGATCCTCCACCAAATAAGGGCGATTTTCCAGAATCAGACACAACGCTTCCAAATCTTGCTTAAGAGCCTTTTCCGCCTCCTTAACAGCCTCACCACCAAAACCAACACCAACACCTAAAATATTCATAAATTCAGGAGGAATCCCACCAACAATAGTCTTAATAATGTCAGGAGTATCCTTTGGTAAAATAGAAGTACGGAAATTTTGATATTGATTTAGAGCACCAAAAAAAACCTTGCGCCCCTTCAAAGCAATAGATTCATCAGCCCATTCCTCAATCAACAAACTCTGCCCCTTAGCCAAAGAATCCGTTGGAATAATAGGACGTTCTGGGTATTTATCCTCTAAATAGAGAGCAATTTCCGTAGAATCAGCAACAATAGTATCCCCATCCTTTAAAACAGGAACTTGTCTTTGTCCTGAAAGCTTAAATAAATCGATTTGTCCAACACCCGGAGTTACTTCGATTTTCTTGTATTCAAGACCCTTATAATCCAAGATTAAACGTACTTTCTCAGAAAATTGTGATATTTCAAATTGGTATAATTCCAACATGGTTTTTCCTAAAATTCCTCAATGTTAACATTTCTTAATTTAACAGATTTTCCATTATAGGAGGGTAGTAATCACCGATCATTTAATAATTAAAGCTAACTAATTAGAACTTAAAAGATTCAATTAATCTACTAAATTTACCTTATTTTTTTTAAATTATGATAAATTAAATTTTTGAAAACAAAAAAAATATTAATCCATTATGGTTTTTCTCAAAAATTATTTTAATTTTCTAATAAACTCTAATGGTAAACCATCTATATCAGCAATAAAAGCAACTTCATAAATAAAATCACCGATGGACTGCTGACAAGGAGGTAACAAAACCTTTAAAGGCTGAAATAATTCAGGATTATTTTCACAAGCATTAATAAAAGAAAGCTTTAATTCATCCAACCACCTAGGTAAATTATCACAGACAGAAGTTAAATCAAAAGAAATATGATAATAACCCACATAATGTTCATCGCCAAAAGCATCAGGAGCAGGTTTAGGCTCTGGAATTTGAATTAACTCAATTCTACCTCCCAATCCCTCCATCCAACAGGCCAGAGTAAAACCAGTAGTAAATCTTTCTCTTACCTGAAAACCCAGTAACTCATAAAAAGCGATAGCATTATGAATCTTAGCAGTACGAATAGAAATATGATGCATTAGTCAAACAAACGAAAATAAGGATAACGGACAGGCACACCCGGTTCTTTGTCTAAATGAAAATTAATCACCTCCCAACAAGGTTCATCTAAAGAATTATCACTAAATTCCACAGGGAGACCATAGAGTTTATAGATTTTAGAATCCATAGTTTCATCCCAAGAATTAGTATGCTCTAAATATGCACTAACCAAATCTCGATAACGATTAGCAATAATAACCTTAGTTGCCTTATATCCTTGAGTATAAAGCTGATCTAAAGCCTCATGAATTTCAAAACGAATGCCATCAGGGTGAGTATGTTGTCGATACCATCGACCTTGCCAACGCCGCCAATAACGGCCAGATTGGAGATGAATTAAATCTTTAGAATCAGGATTAGCTTCAAAAGCACCATGACGAGTACACAAATAGGTATCAGTCAAAGTTAAAGCAGGAATAATCTGATGACAGTGAGGGCACTGTATTTCAGGACCAAATATGGGATACTGTAAAGCTGGATTAATCATTGAGATTTTATTATTAGCTATTTTGCACCAGTTAATTAGCTTTAATTTATTATATCTTTCAAAAAAAGAGCAGAATTCTTTATGGAAAAACAATCATTAAATACTCACTTTTGGCCCAAACCAGATTTATCCCAAGCAGCCTTTATTGCACCTAATGCAGTAGTGATGGGAGATGTTACTCTTGGTGTAGGAGCAAGTGTTTGGTATAGTGCTGTAGTCAGAGCAGATGTAGAGCAAATTAAAATAGGAGCTTATAGCAACGTTCAAGATGGTGCAGTTTTGCATGGAGATCCCGGTAAAATAACTATCTTAGAAGATTATGTAACCATAGGGCATCGGGCTGTAGTTCATGCTGCCCATATTGAAAAAGGTTGCTTAATTGGGATTGGTGCCGTGGTATTAGACGGAGTAAAAGTAGGAGCAGGTTGTATAATAGGAGCAGGTTGTATCGTTACAAAAGATGTTCCTGAGCGATCGTTAATGGTGGGCATTCCTGCCAAAAAAGTCAGAGATATCCCAGAGAAAGAAGCTGAAGAATTAATCCAACACGCCCAACGCTATTTTAAATTAGCCCTAGTTCATGCAGGGAAAGGATCTGATTTAGGATTTACCAAAGATCAATAATGTAGTGTTTAATACCTTGGGAATTTTAGAAAATACTGTTGGAAAATCACCTTAATTAAGGTATATATAGAAATATAACTTAATAATAAATTAACAATTTCAAAAGGAGAAAACAAAAATGGACTTAAGAGTTTTAATTGTATTGCTTCCTGTAATCATAGCAGGAAGTTGGGCTTTGTTTAATATTGGAGCGGCTGCTATCAATCAAGTTCAAAGATTTATCAATAAAGAAAGCTAAGTTTTATTAATTTAAATTTTTACACCTCACACTGACTGTTTTTACTATCAAGAAGCAGTCAGTTTTGTTATTTTCAGAAATAATATTAGGGTTGATAATGAATCCATGATCTATAATTTTTAATATTTGAATATCATAATTACCTGTTATAAATCATAATAAGAATAAAATATGTAATGTCATTTTTATTTATATTGCTATGACTAGTTTGATGTAATTATTTTATATTCTGTCACAATCAAAATATATATTAAAATATTAAAAATTATACAAAATATTAAAATATTTTCGTCTAAATTTATTAAT
>JANQIW010000067.1 GCA_028281945.1 Prochloraceae cyanobacterium PL24a_bin.78 | reverse complement strand
TCCATCCGTATCGGCTAGTAATTCTACAACTACATCATTAATTCCAACATCTTCTGCATCTTGGATTCCATTTGCATTGAAATCCTCAAACACAAAATCTCCAAGAGAAGCGGTTTGGAAAAAACCAGCATCGATAGTATCGTTGAATTCTCCAGCAGATAATACTACTACATCTGAAAGTGGGCCATCACTGTCAATAGTTGGATCATCTCCTACTTGGAATGGACTAGATTCAAAGCCAACTGGTGCAATAAAGTTAACTTGGAATTCTACGTCAGGTGGGAGATCTTCAAATATATAGAATCCATCAACATCTGTAGTGGTAGTAGCAAAAACATCGTCAATTTCACCATCCCCATCCGTATCTGCGAGTAATTCTACGGTTACTCCTGCAATTCCAACATCTTCTGCATCTTGGATTCCATTTGCATTGAAATCCTCAAACACAAAATTTCCTAAACTTGCAACTGTTGCAACTATTTCAAAGTTATCGAAGATAATATCAAATTCATCAACGCCAGATAGATTTATTTCTATGCTATCAACTTGAGTAAAATCTACATTTTCAAAATTACTAAAATCTGAAAAATCTATAGTCTGAGTTCCTAAATCAGATCCTGTTAATCCTAATAAACCTGTCGCAATATCCCCTTCTAGATCTTGGATTTCTACTGTGAAATCTACTGGCAAATCCAAAGAGATGATATCTAATGCAAAGGCATTCAAGGCACTATCTAATGTTATATCTACGCCTCCTAATCCTAAACCCCCTGCATCATATAATAAAGTTACTTCACTATTGACTCCAGATCCATTGGAAAGTCCAGTTACTTGTACTATACCACCTATGAATAACTCAGATGATGATGGTAGTGAAAAGTCATTGGATAATAGTTCATGAGTAAACGTTCTTGTTCCTCCTATTACTTCATCTTCTGAAAAGATTCCAGTCTCTTCAACAGGAGCACCATCTACACCAAAAATATTACTCTGTAAGGGATCCGTATCAAAACTATCAATGATTACTCTCGTTATTGTCATTTGTTTTTTCCTTAACTATTGTTTTTATGCTTGGGTCTAATATTTCTTCATTAGTTAAAAAGTTTTCTATTTTCTCACTTTTTAACTTTAAATAAATAAAATCTTTCTAACATAAACTCTAAATACTATTTAAATTACTTAAAAACTACAAAATAGTAAATGATTTATGTATTATGATTTATCTAGAAATATAGGATTATGGATTTAGTGTTTCTAGTCTAACTGACTTATTTCAACACAAACTTTAATTTTTACTTAAAAAAAAATTACTAGATGTTTGTCAATTATACTAAAAATTATCTCCATCATGTATTTTGATTACTTTCCTTAAATTAGGAATTTTACTAAAAAAAGTAACTGATTTATTGAGTAAACCTAATTAAGTATCTTACTTACAACTAAGTATAAATAGACTAATGTATAATTTAATGTATAATTTAATGTATAATTTAATGTATGATTACTTTATTTTTTCTTTAAAAAGAACCAATAATTGTGACTAAAAAATCCTATATTGATATCAAAATTTATAAATACTTTAATATTTTATGTATAATACATTTAAGTGTAAATTAAAAAGATAATTTCTAGTAATTTTACTTAAGTAATTTTAACTATCTTCTTTTTAAGAAGTCAGGAAATGATATTAGCTAGTGGGAAATCTTATATCATTTTATCCATTAGTATGACATACAATGATTAGGGGGAGACAAGGGAAGACTTGGATGGACTTGGGAGATAGGTTTTGGGTTGGGTATCAGCAGTCCTAAAAGAGTTTTAACTCTATCATCGTTAAATACAATTTGGTATTAGTTTAAAACCTCTCTCATCTAAATATAATGAGAAAGGTTTTGAATTAGAGAATTTTCACTATATTTTATTGCTTTCTGTTTTATAAAACATTAAGCTGTTTCCTTAAAAAGGATCTTATTAAATAATTGATCCCATATCATCACCTGCTGGTACTACTTCTAATGGGAATAAACCTGCATCAATAGTATCATTATATTCACTGAAACCTAGTACGATAATATCTGAAAGTTCCCCATCACTGTCCACTCTAAAATCATCTCCCACTTGAGAAGGACTAAATTCAAAGTCTTCTGGTGCAGTAAAACGAACTTGGAATTCTTCTCCAAGAGGTAAATCTGTAAACTCATAAGATCCATTAGCATCTGTAGTGGTAGTTGCAAATATATCATCAATTGCGCCATCACCATCAGTATCTGCTAGTAAATCTACTGTTACACCAAAAATACCTAATTCACCTTCATCTTGGATTCCATCTTGATCTAAATCTTCAAATACAAAATCTCCTATACTGGAGGAAAGTGTTGAAACTAATTGGAAGTTATCAAAGATGATGTCAAATGCGTCAGGCCCAACAAGATTTACTTCTATAGAATTAACTTGGGTAAAATCTACATTTTCAAAATTAGCAAACTCTGAAAACTCTATGATCTGAAGTCCTAAATCAGATGATGTTAATCCAGATAAGCTACCTATTGCAGTATTTCCTGTTAAATCTTGGATTGAGACTGTGAAATCTACTGGTAAATCTAGGGCTATTAGATCAAATGCAAAAGCATCCAATGTGTCACCTAGTGTGAAATCTTCTCCTAGTCCTCCTCCTAGTCCGAGGCCTCCTTGATCATATAATAATGTTAATTCACTATTTACTCCAGATCCATTGGAAAGTCCAGTTACTTCTACCACACTACCTATTACTAATTCTGATGATGTTGGTAGTGAAAAATCATTAGAAGATAGTTCATGAGTAAAGGTTCTTATTCCTCCTATTACGTCATCTTCTGAAAAGCTTCCACTTCCTTGTTCTGATCCCTCACTCTCGGTGCCAAAAACATTAATTTGTACAGCCTCAGTATTAAAACTATCGATAATTATTCCTCCTACAGGTACTGGTAATCCTAGTGGTTCTAGAGGGCCTTCAAATAACCCTGCATCGATAGTATTATTGAATTCGCTTAATTCTAGTACAATTACATCTGAAAGTGGGCCATCACTGTCTACTGTGGGATCATCTCCTTCTTGAAAAGGAGTAAATCCAAACACTTCTGATACTTCTGATTCTAATACATTAAAATGAACTTGGAATTCAACTCCCGGAGTTAATCCTGTGAATTCATAAAATCCTTGATCATCTGTAGTGGTAGTTGCAACAACCTCTTCAATATCAATTGCGCCATCTCCGTCAATATCGGATAGTAATTCTACTTTTATACCCTCAATTCCTACTTCACCTTCATCCTGGATTCCATCTATATCTTCATCTAAAAAGACGAAATCTCCTATACTCGAAAACGTTGAAAGTAAATAGAAGTTATCAAAGATGATATCAAATGATTCAGGTCCAACTATATCCACTTGTATAGAATTAACTTGGGTAAAATCTACATTTTCAAAATTATCAAACTCTGAAAACTCTATGAGTTGAGTTTCAGTTCCTGTATTCAATGGTCCTAAATCTAATAAACCCGTTGCAGTATTTCCTGCTAAATCTTGGATTGAGACTGTGAAATCTACTGGTAAATCTAAGAAGACTAGATCAAATGCAAAAGCATTAAAGGTGCCACCTTGTGTGAAATCTTCTCCTTTTCCATATCCTAGTCCGATACCGCCTTCATCATATAATAATGTTAATTCACTATTTCCTCCTGATCCATTAGAAAGTCCAGTAACTTGAAACAAACCCGTACCACCTATTACTAGCTCAGATGCTGTTGGTAGTGAAAAATCATTAGAAGATAGTTCATGAATAAAGGTTCTTACTCCTCCTATTACTTCATCTGGTGAAAAGCTTCCACTTTCTTCAATTGGTCCCTCAGCTCCTTCTCCCAAAATACTAATTTGTTGATCAGGGGTATTAAAACTATCGATAGTTATTTTGAGAATATTCGGTTCTATCTCTGATATATCAGGATCAGATGAGAATAATCCTGCATCGATAGTATCGTTAAATTCTCCAGAGGATAACACTACTACATCTGAAAGTGGGCCATCACTATCTACTCTAGGATCATCCCCTGCTCCTTCGATAGTAAACTCAAAGCCTTCTAGTGCAGTAAACCTAACTTGGAATTCTTCTCCTGGAGTTAATCCTGTGAAACTATAGAATCCAGCAGAATCTGTAGTGGTAGTAGCAAAGACATCATCGATTGCACCATCACCATCTATATCTGCTAGTAATTCTACGGTTACTCCAGAAATCCCCACCTCTTCTGCATCTTGGATTCCATTGTTATTTGAATCGTTAAATACGAAATTTCCGATAGAGGCTGTTTGGAATAAACCTACATCAATGGTGTCATTGAATTCACTTAAAGCTAGTACAATAACATCTGAAAGTTCCCCATTACTGTCAATAGTTGGATCATCTCCTACTTGAGAAGGACTAAATTGAAAATCTTCTGGTGCAGTAAACCTAACTTGAAATTCAACTCCAGGTGCGAGATCGCCAAATTCATAGAATCCACTAGCATCTGTAGTAGTAGTAGCAACCACATCGTCAATTGCACCATCACCATCACTATCTGCTAGTAATTCTACTGTTACTCCTTCGATCCCCACATCTTCTGCATCTTGGATTCCATTGGCATTGAAATCTTCAAAGACGAAATCTCCTATAGTCGAAACAGTTGAAAGTAATTGGAAGTTATCAAAGATGATGTCAAATGATTCTTCTCCAACTAGATTTATTTCTATAGCATTAACTTGGGTAAAATCCACATTGTCAAAATTAGCAAACTGTGAAAACTCTAAAGTCTGAGTTCCCACATCAGATGATGTTAATCCTGATAAGCTACCTGTTGCAATATTTCCAGATAAATCTTCTATTGTTACTGTGAAATCTACTGGCAAATCTAAAAAGAGGATATCTAATGCAAAGGCATTCAAGGCATCATCTAGGGTGATATCTACTCCTCCTAGTCCTAGTTTTTCTCCTTCTTC
Source organism: Prochloraceae cyanobacterium PL24a_bin.78 (assembly GCA_028281945.1). Classification (GTDB taxonomy): domain Bacteria; phylum Cyanobacteriota; class Cyanobacteriia; order Cyanobacteriales; family JANQIW01; genus JANQIW01. The sequence continues at coordinate 23,865 of JANQIW010000067.1, read as the reverse complement.
ATTATATCCTCCATTATATGAGAAAGTTAATTCACTATTTACTCCGGATCCATTGGAAAGGGCACTTACCTCTACCATACCACCTAATACTAAGCTTGATGATGATGGTAGTCCAAAAGTATTATTTAATAATTCATGAGTAAAGGTTCTTGTTCCTCCTATTACGTCTGTTTCTTCTAAAGAGCCTTCACTGTATACAAATTCTCCATCTACTACGCCCATAAAGGTGTTACTTTGTAGATTCTCTGTATTGAAATTATCAATGATTAATGTAGTTACTGTCATTTTTTTCCTTCCTTTTTATGTTTTAGTTTCAGATTTTGTTGGTTTTTAAAAATTATTTTCAGATAGGTTGAGAGATAAAGTGGTATTTTTATCTTCACAAACTTAATTATCGATCTTAAATCCTTATTATTATGTAATAGAAAAGGATCTATGGATTTTGGTTTCCTAGGAATATAGTAATTATTTCCTTGTTATTTGAGTTTCACTGATTAATTTTAGTACGAACGTTAAGTGTTCAATCGGAAAAAATTACTAGACATTTAGCCATATTATCCAAAACCCTCTCTATGATTTATTTTGCTTGTTTTCTTTGTATTCAGAATTTTATTTAATAAATCCTTGATTTATTAAGTAACTCTAGTTAAGTAACTTAACCTACGACTTAAGTAAAATCCATTCATGTATAATTTAATGTATAATTTAATGTATAATTTAATATTTTTTTAATATTTAATAACTTTACTTTTTCTTTAAAAAAATCCGATATTTTATGACCAATAAGTACTATTTTAACATCAAACTTTATAAATACTTTAATATTTTGTGGATAATACTTTGAATTATAAATTTTAAATTAATCTATATTATATCAATTTTCTAAAATTATGGGAGACTTGTTCATCATAAATTTAATAATGTTCAGATTTCTATGCAATTATCTATATCAATCTTTTAGAAAAATTATATAAAGTCTATAAGAAATTTACGTCAAAAATTTTACTGTTGATGGTTTAGTTTATGTTATGATTAGGAAAAAAAACATAATAATAAACAGTTTTTTGGAAAAACTATATTGAATCTATAGTAAAATTACGTCAGAAATTTTAGCGTTGGTGATTCAGTCTATGTTATGATTAGGAGAAAAAAACATAATAAACTGTCTTCTGGAAAAAGTATATTAAATCCATAGTAAAATTACGTCAGAAATTTTAGCGTTGGTGATTCAGTCTATGTTATGATGAAGAAAAAAAACCATAATAATAAACTGTCTTTTGGAAAAAGTATATTAAATCCATAGTAAAATTACGTCAGAAATTTTAGTGTTGGTGATTCAGTCTATGTTATGATGACGAAAAAAAACCATAATAATAAACTGTTAAAATTGCAGATCATCTCATAGAATTAAATATAGTGAAAATAAAAAATAATAAAAATTATAGATATAAGTATTAGGCAGATAAAATTATTAAACCCTACAGGGAAGTATGTTCTAATTTAGAAATTAGAGTATATATACTCTTAAAAAGAGTATTTCAATAAGATGAAATTAATTTTAGATTTAAAAATAACCTCTAAAGAGAATTAGTATACTTATGATATTCTTTTGTATTTTTACAGAATGATTGAAATTAGAAAAAACTATAAAAATATAAGTCAAATACTAAACATTGAGTATTTTTTAAAGTTTAAATTAATCAAATATTAACTTTAGCCAGATTAAAAAGAAAATTCACCTGTTATTCAAAAATATTAAAAACAGTATTGAATAGTTAAATCAATACCAATTTTATAAAATAATGATAGATTTAAAACCTCTCATTCTTGCATTATGCTATTCTCCCATTCCCTACTGAATGTCTATCCCTATTAAAGAAAAATGATATAATACTAAATCCGGTTATGAAACAAGCTTTATTGGCAAGGTAGAATTCGGAATTCGGAATTCGGAATAGCCTAGCGGCAAGGCTAACGCCTACGGAAAAATTAGGAGATAAAACAGTTTTTTTAATAAGTCAATTTTGAAAATAGGATTTGGTATAAGTTGCTCTTGTATGATCTAAACTTCAAAAGAATCCCTCTTCCATCTAATGAAATTCTTTGATTGAGCAACTCTATGAAGCAAAATTTTTGTAATCTATGGTACTATATGAGAGTAACTATTAAAAAATAACAAAATTACCTATCCTAGACACCATACCAAAAGTAATTAATGACAAAAACAACGAAACCTGCCCTTTCCAAAATTGGTAAAAAAATGTCCCAATTAACAGGAGTAAGGGCCATAATGAAAGATATAATCGAAACCTTACGTAGTAATCAAAGTCAAGAATTTATCAACTTAAGTGCAGGAAACCCAGTTATACTACCAGAAGTAGAGAATTTATGGCGAGATTGTACCCTAGAATTAATGTCTAGCAAAGAATATGGTGAAGTAGTATGTCGCTATGGTGCATCTCAAGGATATGGGCCTTTAATAGATGCCATTGTTTCAGATTTCAATAGCCGTTATCAATTATCATTAACTCATCGTAATATTTTAATAACTCCAGGTTCTCAAACCCTTTATTTTTATGGAGCAAATGTTTTTGGAGGAAATGATGAAAACGGAGACTTAAAACCAGTAATCTTACCATTGAGTCCAGATTATACAGGATATGGAGGAATAAGCGTACAAGCAGAAGCAGTAAAAGCATATAAACCGAGGCTAGAAATTCACGAAGCAACCCATCGTTTTAAATATTGTCCTGATTTTAACCAACTAGAAATAGGAGAAAAAGCAGGTTGTGTTATCTTTTCTCGCCCATGTAATCCCAGTGGAAACGTTTTAACAGAAGAAGAAGTGGAAAAAATAGCAAACTTAGCAGCAAAAAATAACATACCAGTATTAATAGATTCAGCTTATGGCCCTCCTTTTCCCGCTTTAAATTATACCCAAATGAAACCAATATTTGGTAAAAATATCATTCACTGCATGAGTTTATCAAAAGCAGGATTACCAGGGGAAAGAGTAGGAATTGCCATTGGGGAAACAGAAGTGATAGAAGCCTTAGACAGTTTTCAAAATAATGCTTGCATTCATTCATCACGTTATGGCCAAGCAATCGCAGCAAAAGCAATCACCAGTGGAAAATTAGCCAATATTTCTCTAAATGTTATTCGCCCTTACTATCAGGAAAAATTAGAAATATTAGAACAAACTTTAGATGAAGTAATGCCTAAAGACTTACCTTGGTTTTTACATTGTGGAGAGGGAGCAATCTTTGGTTGGTTATGGTTCAAAGATTTACCAATAACTGATCAAGAATTATATCAAGAATTAAAAAAAGTAGGCGTAATTGTGGTCCCTGGAAGTTCTTTTTTCCCAGGATTGCAAGAAGAATGGCAGCATAAACATGAGTGTATTAGGATTAGTCTGACAGCGACTAGTTCTCAAATCAAAGAAGGAATAATAAAATTAGCAGAAATAGTTAAGAAAGCTTATAAAAAAGAATCAAGTTTGATAAATTAAAATTTAAATTTTATGGATAATAATGCTAGTGATTGGATCGAAATAGGAGAAATAGTATCAACTAAAGGATTAAAAGGAGAACTCAAAGTAAATTCAAAAACAGATTTCCCAGAAAGATTTGAAACCCCAGGAAAACGTTGGCTTCAATGCCATCAAGATAAAACACCACAACCAGTGGAATTATTAGGAGGATATCAAATACCAGGAAAAAATCTTTATGTAGTACAAATAGCAGGAATAGAAGATATTGATACAGCAGAGACACTAAGAGGTTGTAAGCTTTTAGTATCATCAGAAGATCTTCCTGAAATGGAAGAAAATGAATATCATGTTTCAGAATTAATAGATTTAGAAGTATACAACCAACTTACTCAAGAAAAAATAGGGCAAGTGATTAATGTCTTTAGTTTTGGTCACGATTTACTTGAACTTAAATTAGATAAACAAGTAGAGGAAAAATTACTAGCATCAGATCAAATAAATTTAAATCAAAATAAACCAAAAAAAAAGCCAAAAAAACTTTCTCCCAAAGCCAAAAAAAACAAAACAAAGACCATTTTAATTCCCTTTGTTAAAGAAATTGTACCAGTAGTAGATCTAGAGTTAGGCCGTTTAGAAATTAATCCCCCATCAGGTTTATTAGATTTAAGTTAAAAAACCTTAAAGCTTAATTAATTTTGGAAAAATTGTCAATAGTAAAAAAGAGAAAATCAAGACAAATTTTGTCAAAATAAATACTAATATTAGAGTTAAAATGATGGAAAACAAAGCTTACTAACTTAAAAAAGATGAAATCTAAATAATCCTTTTATAATCTCCTCTTCTGTTATAATCAGAAAAATTATCAGCCCTTGATAATTAAAAGACCAAAATTTGGCACAATTAATACAAGCATACAAAATATAGAGAAAAAACAGTATAGATGTTGCTCTATAAAATAACTTGTCTTCCTCAAAGGAAGCAGGGAAGGGAATCTTAAAATCTAACCCTTTGTGTATCTTAAAATATTGTATAGTGATATGGTAAAAAATCAATAACCTTGACTACTGTTAAATCCAGATACTTGAGGTAACTTTTAACTCCCTGACTCAGGGTTGAACTGATAACTTAGGCATTATTATAGAAAAAACTATTTGATAATTGTTGATTAAATCAAGGTTTAATAAGAAAACTCAGGGGGATAAAGTGTATATTTAAGCAATGCAACTTATAAAGAGACAAAGTTAATTAACTGGAATCATTGTCCATATAATGCTTGTCCATATAATTAATACTTGATCTTGAGAAAAATCTTGATAAAAAAAAGAAAAAAGAGAAAAAAGAATTATTTATGGTATCAATTGCACGCAAAAATTTACTAGAAGATATTCCCCGTTTCCTGGTAGCCCAGGCAGGAATTATGTTTGCAGCTAGTTTAGTCACAATTCAAACGGGAATTTTAAATGGTTTTACTCGATCGACAGTACTACTAATAGAAGGATCCACCGCTGACATTTGGGTAGCATCAGAAGAAATGGTTCAATTTGAACTAACAGAGCCGTTAATTGTAGAACAACTAGAGCAAGCAAAAGTAGTAGAAGGCGTGCAGTCAGCAGAAGCATTAACATTAGGATTTGCCAGATGGAAACCCCCAGAAGGAGAAACAAGTCCACTAAAAATAGTTGGATTTGAGCCAGATGGAGAACTGCTAAAACCTGGAAATATTACTCAAGGAAGTGTTGAAGCGCTAAACGGACCATACACAGTAATGGTAGACGAAAGCAGATTACCTTCATTAGAAGTAGAAGAGATTGGTGCTATTGCTCAAGTGAACTCATTTCCAGCGGAATTAGTAGGATTAACAGAAGAATCCCAATCTATAGTATCAAGTACTTTTTTGTATACCTCATTAGAAAATGCTAATGCTTATGTTAACGGAGAATTTAGTGCTTCCATAAATTGCAAATTAGAAGCAGATAATAATATAAAATGTACTACAGTATATGAATCGTCAGAAGATATAAAAAATATAGCCCAACCAGAACCATTAATTTCAACAGATCCCATTACCTATATCTTAGTTAAAGCCGCTCCTGGTCAAAATATAGAAACCTTGAAACAAAATCTAGAAGATGCGTTACCCGGGACTGCTGCATATACCACAGCAGAAATGGCATTAAAAACTAGAAATTACTGGCAAATGCGTACCAGTTTAGGATTAGTGTTAGGAATAGGAGCCGCAGTAGGAGTAATAGTAGGAATGGTAGTTGTCAGCCAAATCTTATACTCATCAGTATCAGACCATATTAAAGAATTTGGGACGCTCAAAGCAATGGGAGCATCCAGCACTATGATTTATAGCGTAGTCATGGAACAATCCCTGTGGATGGCTGTCTTAGGTTATATCCCAGGAATGATACTTTGTTGGGGATTTAGTCTTTGGGCTGCAACTCAAGGAATAATTATTCTCATCACCATCCCAACTGCTGTAGGAGTTTTTGGGATCGTATCGGTTATGTGTTTAGGTTCGGGATTACTTGCTATTCAAAAGGTGACTCGTGTTGATCCAGCCATTGTATTCAAAGCATAAGGTGAAAACCCAAAAAAGTGCCATTGCCGTTAAAGGCGTGGAAAAAGTTTATCACTCTGGTAAACAATCTTATCAAGTGCTCAAAGGAATCGATTTAAATGTCGATCGTGGTGCACTGCAATTGTTAATGGGTCCATCGGGTTCAGGAAAAACTACTTTACTGACAATTTTGGCAGGATTGATGACGCCAACTGCCGGAAGTGTATTTTTATTAGGACATGAAATTACCAAAATGTCTGCTTCAGAATTAACCAAATTTAGACGAGACAATATTGGTTTTATCTTTCAAGGTTTTAACCTGTTTCCCGCATTAACAGCCTCAGAAAACGTACAAGTAGCTCTCAATATTAAAGGAATACGAGGAAAAAAAGCCTCAAATCAAGCCAAAATGCTTTTAGAAAGTGTGGGCTTAGGAGGGAAAGTAGATTTATTACCAAGAGATCTTTCAGGAGGGCAAAAACAAAGGGTTGCTATTGCTCGTGCTTTAGCGGATAATCCCTCTTTGATCATGGCAGATGAACCCACTGCTGCTTTAGATTCTCATAGTGGTCAAAAGGTAATTGAATTACTCCATGAATTAGCCAAAGAAAGAGGTGCAACTGTTTTGATTGTTACTCATGATCCTCGAATTATTAACTTTGCCGATCGCATTGTCTATCTAGAAGATGGGGAAATATCAGATTTAAAAAATTCTGGTTTTCAAGAAATAGGATCAAAATAAGAAAATTACTAATAAAAAATCAAAATAGTAATGATTAGTAAAATGCTTAATAAACTAGGCCAATAAATAATTTTGACGATGGGTTTATCTGGATTACAAAAGAGATATTGAATGAGGGGATCTTTGTATTGCTTACTAAGAAAAATTGCATTGATGGTAATTAAGAGAATATAAAGATAAATCAAAAAGTAAAAATATTCCAAATAGACAATTCCTGAAGCAATAATTTCTCCTCTAACGGCCACTTGATCCAAAACAACAACAAAGATTAAACCAGCACAAGCCACTAAAACATCAATAGCATTTTCCTGATTGGCAATTAATAAAAGAGTAAATAAAAGAGTAACAACTAAAAGTAAAGGAGCTATTCTAGCAATCAAAGGATTGATAAATTGTCTTTTAAGAACAATAGTAAAAGATAATTCAGGAAAATCAGTGATATAGCGACTATTATGAAACCCATAATTTGTATTATAGCTGTGAAATTCATATTCAAAAAAACTACTATCCAGAATCCATCCATCTAAAATAATTTTTTCATCTACTCCAGGGGTAATTTTAGGATTAATTAAACGATAACTATCTAAATCTGGAATTAAAATAACAGGTCTATTCAACTTAGGATCATTGAAACTTGGATGTAGTAACTTGATCTGAACATCTTTATAATCAAAAGGATAAGTAGAAAAATCAAACCTTTGACGAAAAGTAAATTCAAAATACCAGCCAATAATTTCAACATTAGAGGATTTGTGGCGATAAACTTCCCGCAATTGATAATCATCAGCTTGATTCAAATCTACTTCATTAGGAAAAATAACCCCTGGAGAAACATCTGGATATACATCATCGTGAATTCCATCAGTATAGCGTTGCCAAATATAACCAGTGATAAAAATATCTTTTGGGCTAGAAAAATCAAGAGATTTTACCAAAATACCAGTAGGGATATAAAGAGGCTCTGCTTGATTTAAGGCTTGAGTCAACTCAACTTGAGGTTTTAAAATATTGTCCAAATCAGCATAAGTTAACACCAAAAAACGATTAGATAAATAGTTTCTCTCTGCTAATGCTAAATTCCAAATAAAGCCGATTTCAGCCATAAACAAAAAAGTAGTAAAAGAGGAAAAAGCCCAAAGATTTTTAGTTTTGCCAGTATAAGCTTTAAAAATAATAATTGAGAGAAAAAAGAAAAAAGAAACAACAGCTAAACTATTCCAAATAAACCTTTGTCTTTTAGTATCAGAATCCAGTAAAATTTCTTGTTCTAGAAATACAATTCCCACCACCCATCCATTTAAAGCCATTGGTTGTAAAAAAAGCCAAGATTTTTGCCCTGTAATTTCATCAACAAACTCAGTTACAACTTTTTCTCCTTCAAAAGCTTGATTGACTAAAGGAATTAACTCTCGATTATTTTGTTCTTCAAGAATATCGATAAATTTTTTCCCCCCTTTAATATGATCTTGATTAGGATGAGCAATGAAAACACCATTTTTAGAAAGGAGAAATCCATAACCAGTTTTACCTAAATTAAGAGATTCAACAATAGATTGGAGCTTTTTTTTAGAATACTCAGAATAAATTACTCCTACAGGAATTTTCTCATCATTTTCTAACTGATAAAAAGGACTATAAAATCCAAAAATATATTCTTGAATCAAATTATTTTCACCCCAAGAATAAGGTTCTCCCCAATGACTTTTTCCCTTTAAAGCCTTACGAAACCAATCATATTGAGGTTTAGTATAATCATAATAATCTTCAAGTTGAATAGGTTTAATTTCATCCTCTAATCGAATAAAACCCGGAGCATATAACATTCGATTTTGATCAAAACCAAATAAATTATAAGCAACACCAAGACTTAAAAGATCTTGATTTCCATTGATTTTTTCTTCAATTTCTTCAGATAATTCCTCTTCAGTTAATTCACTAAGACTCAAAGTATTAGAAAGGGAAACCGTAGTTTTTTGAAACTCTCGTAGTTGACGTTCGATTTCTAAAGTAAGTAAAACAGCTTCTCGTTGAGCTTGACGTTTGGCAGCCCTAATTTTTTGTTGTTGATTTTGCCAGTAAGATAAAGTTGTATAACCTGCTAAAATTAAACTACTAGCAGATAAAATTAATGACAGTAAAAAAACTATTTTTGATAATTTACTCTCTTGTCTATTGACTGGCTCATTATTAGAAGTATCTTCTCTGTCGCTATTATTATCGTCATTTCTCTGTCTAAGTCGATTTCTAGAGAAAAGACTATTTCGTCTCCACATCTATTTTATTCCCAAACATAAAGTATCGATTTTTTCTATAATAGAATAGTATTTCCCAAATGTCTTGAGGACAATCAAAACTATCTAAAAACAAATTCTCAAATTTTTTTAACTCATGCAACTATCTAACCTATTCTTAACCAAAATACAACTTAATTATTTCTATCCGTCAAATTATATTCATGGAAAATAAATATGTGATAGTTGATAATCTATAATTATTCTCCTTTTATCCTAAAAAACATATTATGTAAAGTTTAAATAGTTATTTTTTGAATAGGTAAATTCATGAACGATTTAATATTTAATCTAAATTTAAAAAGAAGGTATATAATCCCTATTATTATTTTTCTGGTGGTTGTCTTATTATTTTGGAGTTTAAATCATCTAATTACAGAAGAAAGTCCTCCAATTATCAAAACTCAAGTAAAATATACCAGCACTGAACCGATAAATCCTCTTCCAAAAACTCTAGATCTAGATGAAAATAAGGTTTCATTGGGAGATAAATTGTTCCATGATCCCATATTGTCTATTAATAATACCATTTCTTGTGCAAGCTGTCATGCCTTAAATAATGGAGGAACTGATGGTATCCCTAAATCTGTGGGGATCAATGGTCAAATTCTCAAAGTAAATTCCCCAACAGTATTCAATACTAGTTTTAATTTTAGGCAATTTTGGGATGGACGAGCAGATAATTTAAGAGATCAAATAGATGGACCAATTTTTGCAGGGGATGAAATGGGAAATAATAATTGGTTAGAAGTGATCGATCGTTTAAACCAATCCTCTGAATATAGCTCATTATTCCAAGAAACATATCCAGATGGAATTACGGAAGACAATATTAAAGATTCCCTATCCATCTTTGAAACTTCTTTATACACGCCTAATGCTCCTTTTGATTTATACCTTAGAGGCAACGAAAACGCCCTCTCAGAGGAGGAAAAACAAGGGTATAGTTTGTTCAAATCCTATGGCTGTGTAACCTGTCATCAAGGAATACTTTTAGGTGGCAATATGTTCCAAACTTTTGGCATTATTAAGGATTATTTTCAAGATCGAGGCAATGTAACTAAAGCAGATTTAGGACGTTTTAATGTAACAGGTAATGAACGCGATCGTTATTCTTTTAAAGTTCCCACCTTGAGAAATATTATCTTAACATCTCCGTATTTTCATGATGGTTCAGCAAAAACCCTAGATGAAGCTATTAAAATTATGGCTAAATATCAATTAGGGATAGAATTATCTCAAAAAGATACTGATTTAATTTTAAAATTCCTGAGAACTTTAACAGGTGATTATCAGGGAGAAGCTTTATGAGAATCAATAAGTTGGAAACAATTTTTAGTGTATTGGTAGGGATATTAATTTTAGTTTTTCTAATTAGTAAAAGTTTGTCATTAGATTATAACCAATACCAAGAATATGGAAAAGTTATCGCTACTCTTGAAGAAAAAGATTTGACTTTTAATCAAGATATTCTTTTATCTAGATACAATTTATTTATCTCTTATGATGAATTAGTTAACAATATAAATACCCAAAAAGAACTTCAAAAACAGCTTGAAGAAATACCAGACTTTATTGACAATAAAGGAAAGAAAAGAATGAGAACTATTCTCCAAGAAAGATCAACATTATTAGAACAAAAAGAAAGTCTTAGTGAATGGTTTAAATCTCAAAATGCTCTTTTAAAAAATTCTTTACGTTACCTTCCTTTTTTGGCTAGTCAATTGGAGGAAAAATCGGTAAATGTAAGTTGGTATAACAGCTTAAAAATCAATTTAAACGAATTATTACGAAATCTATTACTTTATAATATTACCACTGAGGAAGAACTTGCTTATACCATTAAAGCTCAAATTCAAAAGCTATCTCAATTAAAACAAGATTACAATATTGAAGAAAAGGAGTTTCCTATTGACTTAACAACAGCTCATGCTAATATTATTCTCAATGAAAAAATCCAAGTAGAGAAATTAACTAAAGAACTTTTAATTCCCTTAATCGAACAAACTAAAAATTTAGGTATTACTTATGATTTTTATTTTGAAAAAGCTATTAAAACAGTTAATACTTATAGATTATATACTTATCTTTGGTCTTTAATTTTGCTGGGTTTACTTAATTATTTATTATTGAAGAAATTGTATCAAATTAATCCTAAAATATTAGAATATAAAGAACACTTAGAAACAGTAACTACGGCAATGGTGGAGGTAGAAAATAATAATTTAGATTGTGAGAATCTGGGATCAATAATCAATCGTCAAGATGAATTGGGAAAACTAGGAAAAGAGTTTAAACAAATGGCAGAAGCAATCAAAATTCGTCAAGAAGAATTCCTTGAGGAAATTCAACAACTTAAGTTAAAAATATCAGATATAGAAGAGGAAAATAGTGATGATAAAAATCAAGAATATTTTGATTTTCTGATTGCTGATTTAGTATTGATAACTAAAAATAAACAAAAAATTATGGAAACAACAATGTTATCAAAATTAGAAGAAATATTTAGTAAAATTCTCAAGCAATGGCAATGCCAACTTATTGAATTCCAAGGAGATTTAGACTATGTCAAATTAGTATTTAGCTATCCTCCACAAATTAAATTATCAAAACTGGTAAGCAAGTTAAAAAGTGTTTCTAATAGTTTAATTATTCCAGAATTTCAAAATCTGGTTAATGATTTAGATCATGAAATTTGGAGTAATGTATACTTAATTGGTAGTGGAAGGGATTTTAATTTTAACGATGTTGCCAAAAATGGTAATGATATGATAAATATAGTTCATACACAATATGACTCTTAAGGATAATTTTTAAGTAAATATGGAAAGACGTGAATTTTTAAAATGGGTTGGAATAGGAATATTTGCTAGTAATCTTCCAGTATTAATTGCTGCTTGTTCTTCTAATAATACCGATATTTCTATTACTGAAACTACTCAAACTCCTGATCCCATTTCCGTTCAAACTCAAGATGGATTTATTCCCATTGGAACGATTCAAGAGTTAGAAAAAGATAGTTTTATTTTAGATAAAAAATATAATGTGATAATTATTCGTGACCAAGAAAATGGTACTATTATGGCTTTAAATCCTAAATGTCCTCATCAAGGTTGTACTGTAAAATGGAAAAGAGATCAAAATAATCTGGAATGTCCTTGTCATGGCTCTAAATTTGGAACTAATGGTCAGCTATTACAAGGTCCTGCAAATGAATCATTACCTATATATACTTTAAAACAAGAAGGAGATTCTTTATTGATCAAAATGAGTTAACTTATCTAATCAGGAAACTCTAATTTAATAAATAAAAAATTCAACTCTTAGGAATCAATTTTGTCTTTTTTTCTTAATTGTCTGCCTCTTACCTTCTATAGTAGTAAGCTATACTAATAAACTATCGGTGCCCTAGCTATCTCATAAATTAATTTTGTCTAATAATTTAGAAGCTTGGAATGGATTAATCTCAGTAGGTAATACCAAATCTGGTTTTCAAGGTTGACTGATTGAAAAATTTATTTTATATTTTACTTTTTTCTATATTTTCTAATTCCTATTTTTAAATTATCAATAAAGGATAAATATTGCTAAATAAATACTTATTATTTATTTTATTTCTATTATTTTATTTCAAAAGACAAAATGTTAAATAAACTAAAATTCTTAATAATAGCAGTCATAATTTTTGGGATTAATGGTTGTTTAGGGTTTCAAAACAACTCTCAGGAAAAAATACAAATACCAGCAGAAGAAGATACTCTGACGAAAATTATTAATCGTAATAAAATTATTATTGGAGTTGAAAGCCATTCTCCCCCTTTTGGGTTTATAGGAGAGGATGGAAAAAATCAAGGTTTAGAAATAGATATCGCTCGTTATATAACTAATGAAATTTTAGGTTCTCACGATCGACTTCAATTGGTACCTATTTTTGATGCTAGTAAAAAAGTTCAATTACTGAAAGAAAAAAAAGTAGATTTAGTTATCGCTAGAATGAAAGATACTCCTCCACTTCGAGAAGAAATTGATTTAAGTGAAAATTACTATGCTTCAGGAATTGGATTACTAACCCTTAAAAATAATGGGATTTCTCAATGGAAACAACTAATAGGAAAGAAAGTATGTACCATAAGAGGGGATTTATACAATAAAAAACTATCAAGATTTGGGATTGAAGTCATTGATTTTCGTAGCTTTAATGAGGTTTATCTGGCTTTAGAAGAGAAAAAGTGTGTAGGATTTGCATATGATAATACAGTAATAGTAGGTATATTAAGAGATTCTCAATGGTCAGATAAATGGCATCAAGGACTACCAATTATCTTTGGAACTCCTTGGGGGATGGGCATATCTAAAGGAGATGTTTTATTTAAAAAAGCCGTTAATGATGCTATCTTAAAAATGGAAGCAGAAGGATTTATTGTCGATAGAGAGAAAAAACTGAATATACCTCCTACAGAATATGCCTTAGAAAGAATGAAAAGGGCCAAAGAAATAGAAGATTTAAGACAAATTTCCACTAATCAGGTTCCAAAAATTAATCAAAGAAGCTTTAGTTTGACAGATAGAAATATCTTAATTGATGGCTCCAAAACTGTTTTTTCTGTGGTTTATCCCATCGCTCAACAATTTATGGAAGATTATCCTGATGTGAAAATTGCTGTAGGTATTTCAGGCACTGGTATTGGATTTGAAAAATTCTGTGAAGGAGAGTTGGATATTTCTAACGCATCTCGTGCTATTAATAATCAAGAACAAAGATTATGTGCCGAAAATGGGATAGAATATGTTGGAATTCCTTTGGCTTTAGATGGTATTTCGGTTGTTGTCCATCCGAAGAATGATTGGTTAACGTGTTTAACTAGAAATGAGTTGAGAGAAATCTGGCATAGAGATGTTATTGAATCTATGAGTAATTGGAATCAACTTCATAAAAGTTATCCAAATCGTCAACTAATTGTCTTTCATCGAGGGATGAATTCTGAAATTAATGGTTATCAAGATGTTATTTTAGGGAATTTTAAAGGTAGTAGAAAGGATTATATTCCTAATGATGATAATATTCTTATTGAAGCTATTGCTAATTTGGAAGGAAGTATCGGTTTTGTTAATTTTGCCTCTTACCAAAAAAATCAGGAGAAAGTTTCTTTGGTAGCTATTACTAATAATAGAGGTAAATGTGTGAAACCAAGTCCAGAATCTATTGCCGATGGTAGTTATAATCCTTTGACTCATGAATTATTTTTCTATGTTAATAAAAATACTTTGAGAGAAAATTCGGCTGTTAAAGCTTTTACAGAGTATTTAATCTCTCCGGAAAATAACTCGATTATCTCAAATGTTGGTTATATTCCTTTAACTCCTGAAACTTTTATGAAACAAAAAGAAATTTTTGAATAATAAAATGTTTTGATTGAGAGGTTGATTTTTTGAGTTATTCTTTTTAAAGTTATTGTTTATGATGGATTTTAATTGTTAGTAATTTTGGATTTTTAAGGATTGTTTGTGGTTTATTAAACCTCTATTTTTTTAACAGATTAGAATTTAATTTAAATTTTTCATAGTCAAACATAGTCAAAATTATAAGTTATAAGTAGTGTATTTTTCCTTGAAATAGATACAGATTACATTTGGTTATTTTTGACAGAAACAAGATATTTTGTTGTTGAAAATACTGTGATCAATTATAAGTTATTTACTAATCTTAGACAAATTATTTTCTAACCATAAAGCATCTGCTTTTCTGTCAGTTTGTATTTCTAATAAACGAATCCCACTAGTAGGTAATGGATTTAATAATAAAGTTAATTCTTCCCAACAATTAATAAGGTGATATTCTATTCCATATGTAGCAGAAAGTTGAGCAAAATTAATATTTTGAGGAGTGGCAAAAAATTCTTCAAAAGGAGGTTCAAATTTAGCAATAGGAAGGATTTCAAAAATTCCTCCACCTTCATTATTAATTAAAATAATTGTTAAATGCCCTTGGAATTTCTTAGTAATTAAAAAGCCATTAGTATCATGTAAAAGTGCTAAATCTCCAGTTAAAAGTAGGCTACTTTGATGGCGATAAGCCATACCTAAAGCGGTGGATAAAGTACCATCAATTCCATTGGCACCACGGTTAACATATGGCAAAATTTTTCTATTGTTAGGCATCCAAAAAAATTCTGCATATCGCACTGACATACTATTAGCAATAAATATAGGGGTTTCTGATGGTAGATTTTGAGAAAGTAGCCATGATATTTTCCCTTCAAAGAAGTGATCTATTCTTTCCATTGTTTGTTTAATTATTTGTCTAGTCTTGATTTCTAGGTTGCACCATCTTTGTAAATAATTAGATTCTTTTTGCTTTTGCTTGGGTAAGTTTAATTTTTCTATTGCTATGGGTAAATGAATAGTTTTTCCATGTAGTGAATCGATATTTTCATAGCTTTCATTGATAATAAAGTGTTTAGCTTGTCCATTAACTAACCAAGAGCCTAAATTTTTACTAATAGGTAATTCTCCAATTTGGATGACTATTTCTGGTACTAATTGTTGAGCATTTTCTGTATTTCTTAGGATAAGATCGTAGGTTGAAATTAAATAAGAATTAAGCTCTAAGTAGTTTCTAATAGGAGAGAGAACATCAGCAATAACTGCCCAACCAAGAAATAAGGAAAGCTGGGCAATGCTTTGACAATATTCTTTGGGATTGAGAGGATTTGTTCTACCAGCAATAATAATTCCACGTTGACATTTTTGCCATTTTTGTAGTAGAGAATTAGCTAGAGAAAATTGAGAATTAATGATAGATTGAGGGTAAATTGCTGAAAAAAAATCTTCTATTTGTAGATGAGATTTTAGGTGGGATATTTGAGGTTGAGGAATAGGAGCTAAAGGTTCACGAAATGGTACATTAAGATGGACTACTCCTGGTGTTGGAAACAGACATTTTTTGATAGCTTGGATTAAATTTTGTCTCAGATAAGGAAGTAAAATTAAATCTATTGAAGGGGTTAATAATTCTGTGTGCCAATTAGGATAATTGCCGTATAAATTAAGCTGATTTATGGTTTGAGGTGCATGACAATTACGCAATTCAGGAGGTCGATCGGCTGTTAATATTAAAAGAGGAATACCACTATATTTAGCTTCAATAATTGCTGGATAAAAATTAGCTCCTGCGGTGCCAGAAGTGCAAACCAAAGCTACAGGAAAATGGGATTTTTTAGCAATTCCTAAGGCAAAAAAACTAGCAGATCTTTCGTCTAAAATAGGAATTGATTCTATGGTTTGATGGCGAGCAAAAGCAACAGTTAAAGGAGTAGAACGAGATCCCGGAGAGATAATAGCTGTGGTTAATCCTAGGCGAAATAAAGTCTCTACCAAAACGGATGCCCAAAGAGTATTAATATTAGTAAAATCAATCATTTATTTATTTATTATTAATTATCCATGATTTATTATTAATTATTGACTAATGTTAGATGTTACACTAATTTTCTAAAATAATGATAGAGTTTAAAAATCCTAAATCTAGGATAATTAAGCAAAATTTATTTTTCCTACTCTTCTACCTTAAACTCCTCATTCTCTATATCCCCATTCTTCCCATTCACCCCATTCTTCCCATTCTTCCCATTCAACCCAATCTCCATCTCTATGAAAATTACGGGGAAAATGATTTACACCAAGGCTTTCAGTAGCGATCGTAATTTTAATTGAATTTCAGCAAATTCTCGATGGGGTTGAGAGCCTGCCACAATTCCTGCTCCGGCATAAAGTCTGGCTTTATTTTCAGATATGAGAGCAGAGCGAATCCCAACAATAAATTCTGCATTCCCTTTAGCGTCGATCCAACCCAGAGGTGCTGCATATAAAGATCGATCGAAATTTTCATAGCGACGAATATGTTCCATAGCGACTTCTGTAGGGACTCCTGCCACTGCCGGTGTAGGATGTAAATGACTTATTAAATCGAGAGGATGAATTTTTTTGGGCAAATTAGTATAAATAGGAGTCCATAAATGTTGGATATTAGATAATTTGAGAAGTTGAAGTGATAATTGTTGTGGCTTAAAGCCTAATTCAGTAAGACGTTGAGCAATAAATTGACTAACGGCCTCATGTTCTCGTTTTTCTTTTTCACTTCTAGTAAGTTGATTAGCCAAGCGAATATCTTCTGCGGGATTTTGACCTCGTGGAGCGGAACCTGCTAAAGCATCTGTAACTAATTGTTGATCAGAAATACTAATAAGACGTTCAGGGCTAGCACCAATGAAATTAGCTCCTTTGCCATTACTAATAGAGAAGATATAGCAGTCAGGATGAAGCTGACGTAGATTATCAAGGGATTCGATGATTTTAAAAGGAGTGGGAGAGACAAAATCAAGGGCATGAGCAATGACAATTTTACTTAATTGATTGGTTTTAATAGATTTTAAAGCAGAATCAATTATAGATTCAAAGATGATTGAATCGCTTTCATTAAATTCAAGTTGAATTTTATTATGAGTTTTTTTAACTTTTGAAATATTATTAGAAGATTTAACTTTATTAACTTGATGGTAAATCTTATTTACTAATAAGGTAATATCTGATTTTTTATTAACTTTAATATTGATGACTAAAACACATCTATTTTTTATATTAATAATTTGAATCTGAGGTAAAAAAATAGTTACAGAAGGAAAAGGAGGATAAGTATCGAAACTAGTGGGAAAAAAGGTAAAACTACAACATAAATAAGGAATAGCAAAAGGTAGATCGAGATTCCCGACTCTAATTATTTCTTTGAGGCAATCATGAATAAATTCCTTGGCTTTAACAAAACGCTCTGAAGATTCCATAGCAAGAGATGTTGTCGAACCAATAGCGGCGATTGCTTGGTTTTTGCGAGGATTTTCCCAATAGAAATTCAAATCATTTGCTTGGGCAAGGTTTTTTAATACTCCTAAAGGATCAATAGGCTCAATTTCTTGGGCTAAACTAATAATTTGAGATTGTTCTTTTGCGATCAAATTTTCTTGACAATTAGTCAGAAAACGATGTAATTCTTTCTCATTAGAGAGCAGATTACCATGAGAGGGTATAACTGGCATAGAAGTAGAGATTGTAAAATTTTTTTTAAATTTTTCCACCTCAGACAGACTTTAAATACTTTGTATGGAAAAATTACAGATGGTACTTATACACTCTTCCTAGCCTCAGTTTACTCTATTCCGTCCCTTTAGCCAATTCTATGGTATGGGAAAGTTGGAGAATAATTAGGGCCATGTGGACGAGTTAAGTTAATAAGTAAGTTAGGTGTAAGGTACACTCTAGCAAAATCGGTATAATCTAATCAATTGTGTCTAATGGTTTCAACAAATTCTTTTCCCCAATCTAAGATGAAGCTTTGGCTAGCTGCTATTAAGCCTCCAATTTATAGTGTTGCTATTATGCCCATTATGGTGGGAAGTGCAGTAGCTTTTGCCGAAACTAATTTATTTAATTGGCAAATATTTTTTACTTTTGTAAGTTCAGCTATTTTGATTTTGGCTTGGCTTAATTTAAGTAATGATGTTTTTGACTCGGAAACTGGTATTGACAAGAATAAAGCTCATTCTATCGTGAATTTAACTGGAAATAAAAATATAATTTTTTGGTTAAGTAGTATATTATTATTTATAGGAATCATGGAAATTTTCGCCATCGCCTTGTGGCAACAAGATTTGATGGTATTAGCTTTAGTAGTACTTTGTTGTATTTTAGGATACACTTATCAAGGCCCTCCTTTTCGTTTGGGATATCAAGGATTGGGGGAGATTATTTGTTTTTTCACTTTTGGGCCTATTGCTATTGAGGCGGCTTATTATTCCCAAGCTAAGGCTTTCTCTATTTCGGCTTTGGCTACGTCTGTAATTATTGGGATTACTACTTCTTTGGTTCTGTTTTGCTCTCATTTTCATCAGGTAGAGGATGATTTAGCGGCGGGAAAACGCTCGCCTATTGTGCGTTTAGGCACTGCTAAAGGTGCTATAGTATTAACTTGGTTTACTGTTGGTATTTTTGTTTTAATACCTTTATTTATTTTCTTGGGTTATTTAAATTGGTGGAGTTTATTGACTTTTATGAGTTTACCTTTCGCTTATCAATTAGTTAATAAAGTAAATAAATATCATGATATTCCTGATAAAATCTCTAATAGTAAGTTTATTGCCGTGAATTTACATTTTTTTAGCGGAAACTTGTTGGTTTTAGGGCTTATTTTGGATCGAGTTTTATAGTTTTGCTTGATATCAAAGATTTTTTTTACAGAAAATAAATATTTATACTCTAATGTTTTTTGTATTCAAAAGTTTTTGATAAAAACACTACTGAAAAAAATTACTTTGTTGATACTTGAAATCTCTTATTAAAAAGAAAGCAGAGTTATGTTGATTTTAAGTATGATTTAGCTAATATTTGGAAATTTTTTGTAATGTTGATATAATCTAGAATTTCCTCGTCTTAGTTGTAAGATTTAGTAACAAATTACTATTTATCTCAAGAAAATTTTAGAGGGATTTATGGTGTAATTTTTCTGGAATATTCTTTAGTAAATTGGCTATTCTATATTACTAATTTTAAAGTTTTGACTTAAAGATAATCAAACTTTGTGACAAGATTTTTATCTATTATTTTCAAAAAATTTAGCTTAACTATTAAAGTAATTCCTAAAATTTTTTCAGAGAAAAAGAGAATAAATAGTGATAGCTTTTTTGTAAAACTATTTTAATTGGCGAAATTTGTCGAAGTTATTAATACCATCTCTTAAGTCATTACTAAGTAGGTAGGTGAAAAAAGTTTTAAAATAGAAATTCAAAATCAATCGGTAAATAGAGAAATATAAGATTACCCATTTTCTATTTAATTTTGCTTACCTATTTAATAAAAGAAAATCTAGTTTTTAATCCTTGTAATTAATGATTCTCTAGTATTTTGAATACTTGAGGTTTCAAAAATTTCTATCTTAAACTAAAGCAGAAATAATTACTTTTACAAATACCTAAGATAATAATGAATTCAGAGAAATATAAATTTAAGTTTTTTCCTATCAAGAGAAAATTCCGCAAGCCATTAAAAACAAATCATGGTAATTGGGAATTTCGAGAAAGTATTATTATCTGTTTAACCAATCATCAAGGAAAAAATAGTTGGAGTGAAATTTCTCCTTTGCCTTGGTTTGGTAGCGAAACTGTAGAAGATGCTTTAGCCTTTTGCCATGAATTAGGAGAAAAAATTACCAAGGAAGAAATAGTGACAATTCCAGATAATTTACCCTCTTGTCAGTTTGCTTTTGAATCAGCATGGTTGAATTTAGAATCAAAGATAGAATCCAAAGTAGAATCTCAAATAAAATCAAACCAACAACTTAATTACAGTTACCTTTTGCCTAGTGGCAAAGAAGCTTTAACCGCATGGCAAACAGGATGGAAACAAGGCAGAAATACTTTTAAGTGGAAAATAGGAGTAAATCAAATTCAAGAAGAAATTGAATTATTTTGGCAGCTTATAAGTCTTTTACCAACTACCAGTAAATTAAGATTAGATGCTAATGGTGGATTGAATTTGCGAGAAGTAAAAGAGTGGCTGAAAGCAACAGATAAAACCAAAATAGTTGAATTTATCGAACAACCTTTATCTCCTGAATATTTTGAAACAATGTTGGATTTGAAAGCTAAATATTCTACAGAATTAGCATTAGATGAATCAGTAGCCAACTTCAAACAACTACAAGATTGCTATGGAAAAGGTTGGGGAGGAATATTTGTTATCAAACCAGCAATTTTTGGTTTTCCCTCACGTTTAGAAAAGTTTTGCCAACAATCTCAAATAGATATGGTTTTCTCCTCAGTATTTGAAACAAAAGTAGGAAGAAAAATAGCATTGTATTTAGCAGAAAAATTTTCTAATCCCAATCGCGCCGTTGGTTTTGGAGTTGAAGATTGGTTTGAAGACAATGAGAATAATTATTTAGATTGTAGATGAGGAATATTTTTTATCAAACTAGGGATTTTGGTTTTCCTTCGCGCCTAAAAAAGTTTTGTCAACAATCTTAAATAGATATAATTTTCTCATCAGTATTTGAAACAAAAGTAGAGAGAAAAATAGCATTGTATTTAGCAGAAAAATTTTCTAATCCCAATCCCGCCGTTGTTATTGGCATTGAAGATTGGTTTGAAGACAATGACGATAATTATTTAGATTGTAGATAACTTATGGAAACAATAAAAATATTAAGCTACCTCAAAGAAAGAGTTAAAGATAATTGGCTAATTGGTTATGATAGTCAGGAATTTTATCATCTTACTCACCAACTATATCAAGACTTAATTCAACAAACTAAACCTCCAAAAGTATTGTTAGTAGAAAAAAATTCTATAGAATTTTTAGCGTCATTTCTAGCTACTATTGCTGCTAACTGCCCAGTTTTTTTAGCAAACCCTAATTGGGTAACTAAAGACTGGCAAGAAGTTATTGAATTAGTCAAACCAAATATGGTTATTGGAAAAAAAATTGACCTTCCTATTTGGCACAATGATTCTCAATTTACACCTGAAAATACTATTATGATACCCACTGGAGGTTCATCTGGAAAAATCCGTTTTGCTATCCATACTTGGAAAACTTTAATAGCTTCAGCAATGGGATTGTATAATTACTTTGATAGAAAATATATCAATTCTTTTTGTATTTTGCCTCTCTATCACGTCAGTGGTTTGATGCAATTTATTCGCTCTTTTGTTACAGGAGGAAAATTTATTATTTTTCCATATAAAGCTTTAAAATCAAAGATAAATACTTCTATAACTAATAATATATCTAGGCAAAATTTTTTTATATCTTTAGTGCCAACCCAACTACAATTCTTATTAGATAATGATTCCCATTGGTTATCGAAATTTCCTACTATTCTTTTAGGAGGCGCGCCAGCATCTACTAGACTTTTAGAGACTGCAAGAAAAAAGAAAATTCCCTTAGCGTTAACTTATGGAATGACAGAAACAGCATCAGGTATTACCATACTTAAACCTGAAGATTTCCTCAATGATAACAATAGTAATGGCAAAATTTTACCTCATGCTAAAGTTGAAATTTATAACCTTGAAGGTGAGTTATTAAAAGCTAATGAAACTGGAGTAATTAACATCACTGCTGATTCTCTTTTCTTGGGTTACTATCCCAAAATTACTAATAACAAAAAATTTGAAACTGACGATTTAGGTTGGTTAGATAAAGAAGGTTATTTACATATCAAAGGGAGACAAAGTCAGAAAATTATTACTGGTGGAGAAAATGTTTTTCCTATAGAAGTAGAAGAAGAAATTTTAGCAACTGGATTAGTAAAAGATGTATGTGTTATTGGATTACCTCATCCTCGATGGGGAGAAGCAATAACTGCTATTTATGTCGCTAAAGATAACAATATTTCTGTTGCGGAAATTCAAGCAGCAATGCTTAATAAACTTAGCAAATATAAAAACCCTAAATACTGGTGTCAGTTAGAAAGTTTACCTCGCAATTTGACTGGAAAAATTAACTATCAAAAATTAGCAAATATGGCGCAACAACAAGTTATAGCAATGGAAAGTTAGCAAGATTTGGGGTTGCCAAAATCCAAATCTTGATGACAATGCTAAATAAAGTAAACAAAGATAAAGTAAACAAAAATAAATTCAGAAAAGATAAATACCCTAAATATTGATGTCAATTAGAAAGTCTGGTTTGTAATTTGACAGGAAAAATTAACTACCAAAAAATTGTAAATATTGCAGCAAAAAACTTATAGCAATGGAAAGTTAACAAGATTTGGGGTTGCCAAAATCCAAATCTTGATGACAATGCTAGATAAAGTAAACAAAGATAAAGTAAACAAAGATAAACTCAGAAAAGATAAATACCCTAAATATTGGTGTCAGTTAAAAAGTTTGACTTGCAATTCCACTGGAAAAATTAACTATCAAAAATTAGCAAATATGGCAGCAAAAAACTTATAGTAGTGGAAAGTTAACAAGATTTCTCGAAATCAAAACACTTGATAGCAATAGCAATAGTCGATAAACTCAATAAATACAAAGTTAGCAAATATAAATACTCTAAATATTGATATTAGTTAAAAAATTTGGCTTGCAATTCCACTGGAAAAATTAACTACCAAGAAATTGTAAATATTGCAGCAACAAACTTATAGCAATGGAAAGTTAACAAGATTTGGGGTTGCCAAAATCTAAAACTTGATGACAATGCTAGATAAAGTAAACAAAGACAAAGTAAACAAAAATAAACTCAGAAAATATAAATAGATGAGATATTGATGTTAGTTAGAAAGTCTCCTTTGCAATTTGACAGAAAATTTAGTTACCAAAAAATTGTTAAGTATTGGGAAAAAATTGATAGCAATGGAAGGATAAAAATATTTTTGTTGCCGAAATCCAAGCAGCAATGGTTAATAAACTTAGCAAATATAAATACTCTAAATATTGATATTAGTTAAAAAATTTGGCTTGCAATTTGACTGGAAAAATTAACTATCAAACAATAGCAAATATGGCGCGACAACAAGTTATAGCAATGGAAAGTTAACAAGATTTCTCCAAATACAAAACTTGATACCAATAGCAATATTAAATAAACTCAACAAATACAAAGTTAGCAAATATAAGTAGGTAGGTGAAAAAATTTTTAAAATAGAAATTTAAAATCAATTGCTAAAGAGAGAAATGTAAGATTACCCATTTTCTATTTAATTTTGCTTACC
>JANQIW010000066.1 GCA_028281945.1 Prochloraceae cyanobacterium PL24a_bin.78 | reverse complement strand
GGTAAGCAAAATTAAATAGAAAATGGGTAATCTTATATTTTTTTCTTTAGGGATTGATTTTGAATTTCTATTTTAAAACTTTTTTCACCTACCTACTTATAAATAGATAATGATAAGAATAGAGAGATTCAGAAATTGCGAGAATTAAGAATTGATAGATAAGAATTAATAAAGGAGAGTAGAGAAAATAAATTGTTGTTAATCATCCTAGATTTAGGAATTTTAAACTCTATTGTTATTAAAAATAATTTGAGACAAATCAATCAAAATAGATAATTATATAAAAGTTTTTTAAAATAAATAATTTCGATTAATTTCAGAAAACCTAACAAAAACCCCCTTACCAATCCTTGTAAATTTCTGAGGTATTCCTTCAACAAAAGGAGTATTTCTTAAACTATTACTCCCTCCCAATAACCTTAATTCACTAATAATTCCAACTCTTGTTTTAAATTCTCCAGCATCTTCAGGATTAACAAAATCTTGCACTACAATAGGTTTAATATTAACTCCATTATTGACTACAGAATTACTAGCTAATATCCTTAAAGTTTCAAAGATAATAAATCTACCATCCATTGTTTCAATCTCAAAAGAATATCTTCTAGTTTGTAATTTTATTATTCCTCCACCAAAGCTATCTAATATTTCTGTATTACCATCATAATTCCCTATATATTGATCTACTTGAGGGCGCAAAATTAGATTCTCATTATTATCGAATAGATTAGCAATTTCTGGTGAATTTAAATCACCTCCTGCTAAGTTTCTAACTTGATTTTTTGTCTGGGTATCTAATTCAAAAATTACTTGATTTTGTATCATGATTTTTATCTTCTATTGTTTGACTCTTTGAGTTATTAGTTATTAACTATTGGCAGTTAGTATGGTTGATAATTCCAAAAAGAATAAATCTATGGAAATTTATCTAGAAATTTATCTTTGAGAAGAATTAATGGGATTTTTACTTTTTAATGCTAATATCATTTTTCGCATAATTGTGATATAGATGAAAAATGGGAAGAATGGGGAGAATGGAAGATGGGGAAGACTTTGGTTAACAAGGAAGACTTCTGCTTACCCAGAGGCGGAAGCCAACCCTTGACAAGGGAGAAATAGCATACATTGAAAATTTTTCCCCACAATTAATCTGAATTATATTGAAAACCGAGAAATTTTTGAGATTTTTGGCAACTTGAAACCTGATTAATACGTTAAGCGAAACTTCTATTGAAAGGAATATTTTTTTAACCTAATATGCTTAAAACCCTTATGGATACTGATATTGATTATGCTATACTTTTCTTCAGGTAGAAGAAATAAATTTTAGTTAATTATCCTAGATTTAAAATTTTTCAACTCTCCTATTATTTTTCCAAATTGATATCAAAAGATAACTAAGAAATATTACTAATTTAAAGCGATAAATTAATGGCTTCATTGGAGAATAAGCAACTATTTACTATTTACTACTTACTATTTACTACTTAAAATTCCTCTCCCTGTCAAAGTAGCTTCAAAAGAAATAATGCCATCTTTTTGATATTTTTTTACTAACTTACTAACCCCTACAACCCCTTTAAATTCATTACCAAAACTAGCTTGAGTTGAGGGAAAATCCTCCTGCCAAAAAAATAATTCTCTCCCCTGCGCTGCATAAAATGCCCCATATGATATAATATGAAAACCAATATCTTCTTCAAGAATATTCCCTTCTAAATTAATTTGCCAATTACTCTCGGTAATTCCTCCATCTGTATAACCTGATGAATCTCCAAATACCATAGCTGAATCTCTTCTATTAGCATTGATGGAAATTTCTCTGTGAATTCCTCCTATCAATCTAACTTTTCCTATATTTTCGGCTATCTCCCCGTTGTTAATGTTTGCTGCTGCTGGTTTGATTTTAATATTTGTCGCTGCTGCTGCTACGTCTTCTGCTACGTAAAGAGTCACTCCTACTCCTGAAAATACCAAAGCCATTCCAGCTGCTAGAGGTTGAGATAATCCTATCACTTGAATATTGGTATCTCCTTGGTTAACTCTCGTCGTTAGAGTAATTATCTGATTTTGTGGTTCATCTCGTACACCTTCTGGTAGTATACTTATATATGCTGTAGTTTTATTACTTGTAACCACAGGATATCTTCTGATGTTTTCAAGGTTTGTGGCCATTTTGTGTTTTTTAAAATCTATTTTACTTGTTTATATTATAATTTACTTGATTAAAATTGTCAAGTTTACACTGATTTTTCAAAAATCCAACTATTCAATCCCATAATAATATTATTTTTCTTTAATTATATAGTGATAGAGTATGGAGAATGAGGGAAATGGGGAAATGGGGAGATGGGAAAATCGGAGTTGATACTGAGATTAAGGAAAAAGTTTTTCTGAATTATCCTAAAATTAGGTAATTAGTATAACCTCCATGTTAATTCCATACAAAAAAAGATTTTGAAATCAATTTACTCTTTTGTTGTATTTATTTTTACTTGTTTTTAAGAATGCTTGTCAATACAGTCGAGATGATCTTTTAGAATTACGTTATTAATATTATACTTCTTTTTTCTCAATTTGTCAACTTTTTTGTGTTTTTTTTGAAATATTAGATAATACATAAAAAACTAAACTTTACAATAATTTTTGCCCAAAGCTTTTTTTCTGATAATCAACCCACTCTTTAGATTTTTTTGAGACTAACTAATGATAATGTAAATATATTAACCATATTATCATAAATTGATCTTAATCTTATGTCCACTGAAACTCAAAATACAACTGGTGCTGATGCTGTAGATGCTGCTATTGCTAAAGGTATCGATCTTGATGGAAGCCCAATTCCAGCAGATAAATTGAATCTTTATAATGAAGTCATGGCATTTGAAGCCCAAAGACAACGCAGTGGTGTTACCAATACTATGCGCTCTCGAATAGTGAGAATTGGTGCTAAACATCTATCTCAATCAGATTTAAATCAAAAGTTAATTGATGCTGATTTTCCACCTCTGAAGGATAAAGAAATTGCTTTTTACTATGGTGGGAAGTAATCCCTTAATTAAGGATAGATAATTGAGGGGAAATTGGGGGAATGGGAGATGGGGAGAGTGGGAGAGTGGGAAGAATGGGAAGAATGGGAGGAGTGGGAAGAATGGGGGAATGAGGAAAATAAAGAGTACATTTTATTTACTTATTACTTATTACTTGTTACTTATTACTTAAATCAAGGATGGGGAGAGTGGGAAGTATATTTTTGTTAATTATCTTAAATTTGGGATTTTGAACTTTCGTCTTCCTAATATTGATCAAACTACGAATATTGATCAAACTAAATTAAGAGATCAATATTATTTAATATTACTACCTAGACTAAAAAGATTTTCATACATAACACTACGTTTTTCTCGAGGTATCATTTTGTCTGTATTACTAATGTTTTTATGGTATAATTCAATTAAATCTTCTTTAATTTGAGATGAATCTACAGACTCTGGAAGAGCAAGTTTGATCACTATTGAACCATAAACATTTGCTTTATATTCAAGTAAATATAACTGACCTCCTATATTATCTCTAATCTTGGAATTAACTGTTTCAAAAGCACAAGCTAAAGCCAATAAATCCATAGGAGAGGGTAAAATTAACTCCACTCCATTATTGATTTCTTCAAAAATTGCTTTAAATTCTTCATCCTTAAAATTGTTTTTGTAAGGAAGACGTTGAGAATAAACTCTTATTGGTTTTTCTAAATCTGATTTTAAATATACATAATCACAAGATATACAATCTAAGTTTACTTTTCCTTCTAATTTCCAATCCTGAATACACGCTCCTGTGAGATTTACCCCTAAAAAATCACTATCTAAAACTATTAAGCAGGAAAGATTTGCATCTGTAAAATCAACATATCTCAAAATACTATTTCTCAAATATGTTCCCTTCAAATTAGACTCTGATAAATTTGCTCTTGTTAAATCTGTTTTATCTAAATAAACGTTGGTTAAATTCGCATTATTCAGGTATGCTTCTATTAAAAAGGCTTTATAAAAATAAGCTCGATCGAATTCTGCTCCATAAAGTCTAGCATTATTAAAATTTGTATTGCTTAAGATGGTTTCTCTAAAATCGCCCCGATATAATTTGGCACAACTGAGATTTGCTCTAGTTAGATTGGCTTTGGAAAAACTGGCAAAACTTAAATCAGCTTCCTTGAAATTAGCTCGATAAAGGTTTGCTTTTGAGAAGTAGGCAAAACTCAAACTACTATAACTAAAATTGGCATTGTTAAGTTTAGCTCTGTAAAAGTTGACATCACCAAGTTTTATATTACTTAAATCTGCCCCTGTTAAGTCTATTTCTATGGTAGGGTTATTATCTCTCCACTTATTCCATATTTTTACGCCTTGTTTGAGAATTGAGAGTTGCTCTACATTCGCCATTTTTATCTTTACTCTTTGCCACTTTCTCTATAATATTACAATATTTCTTCTTTTTGTGTTGTCAAATTATCTTAAGTTATGTTTTAATGAATATTCGCTCTTATTATTCTTTAATATCTATTAATAAAAACAAAAAAAGAAAATATTATTAAAATCTCAGATTTTATGATATAATTAAATTATTAGAAAAAATTTGTAAAATTTAAATAAAAAAAATCGACGCCAAAAAAAGGTTTTCCCACCTTTGGCAAAAGTTCAATTTAATGTTATAATATCAAAGGGGTTACTTGAGCCTTAAAACAATCATTTTTAGATATAAACAAGTAAATTAAGATAAAATGGCAAACATTATCAAATTAAGTGTCATCGATGGACACGAAATCCAAAAAGATGGAATATCCCAAAACCAGAGAGAAAAACTAAACTTTGTAGGAGAAGGGGCAGAAATAACTGACGATTCTGTCAATAATGCCACCAATATCAATATTGCAAGAGGAGGCCATACTATTCAGGAAAACGGTATTTCCTTAACACAACGGGGAAATCTGAATTTTACCGGTACAGGAGTAACAGCAAGTGATGATTCCCAAAATAATACTACTAACATTAATATTTCAGGAAATGGAATCAATGCTTTTACAGAAGTTGCCTTGGATTATACTCAACCTCCTGTTTCTAACAATGTCATCATAGATGTTGTTAATAGTGAATGGATGGCAGTTGGAGGGATTTTATTTATTAGCAATGGAGGATACTATGAAGTAGTTTCAATTCCTAGTGCTACTCAGGTAGAGGTAACTAATCTTGGTTATTCCCAAAATGCCTCATCTGGTACCATGCTTACAGCAGGAGAAAGGGTATCTCCATCAGGGATTAGAGGGGTTGAAGGCAATCCTGGTAGTGTTACTGCTACTTCTAGTTTAGAGTTGGTAAATCAGATGAGTAATCCAACTCAGCAGCCTGGTAGAACTTTGATTTATGCTGATAGCAATGGTGATATTTTTAAGGTTTTAGAAGATGGTAATATTAGTGAGATAGGGAGTAACACTGGTAGTGGGATTTCTGGGTTGAGGGTATTAACTAGCAATACTACTTTTTATGTCGATCGTGTCAATGGCAATGATAACAACGATGGCTTATCTGCTGCTAATGCTTGGCAGACTTTTAACAAAGCAAATCAAGAAGTATCAAGGACATTTTTGGCAGGGTTTAATCTGACAATTCAACTTACGGATAATGATGATTTCTCTTTGGAAGCACCGGCTTTTGATTTACTCTATCCTTTTGGTTCAGGTAGTTATACTATACAAGGAAATAGTAACGATCGAACTTTAGTAAAACTTCCGAGATTAAATATTACTAATCAAAGATTTTCTGGAGTAGCTTTAATTCAAGATTTAACTGTTGAAGATACTTTCAGTACTAATCCTAGAGCTTTATCTATAGATAATTCGGTATTAAAGATTATTAATTTACTAATTAGAGGAACAGGATTTAGCGTTCAATTGTTTAATAATTCATTTCTAACTTCAGAAGATAACGATACTATTTTCTTTGAATATACTGGAGGCGATATTTTTGCTGCATTTTTTGCGGCGAGGAATTGTACACTTGATTTCTTTGCTATTACTTTTAATGTTACGGGAAATCCTACTTTTGGCAATGGGTTTTTATTTGCTGATGAGAATAGTTATATAGGTCATCGTAATGGTTCTTTTGTGGGGGCTTTTTCTGGGAGTCAATACTTTACTGATGGGAATAGTACCATACGACAGGCTAATGGTTCTGATGTCAATAGTTAATTTTAGTTATTTAGATATCTTTGATAATAATATTATTTTATCCATTAGTATGATATACAATGGCTAGGGAGAGACAAGGGGAACAAGGATGACAAAGGGGACAAGGGAGATAGGTTTTAGGTCTAGAATCTACTAATTTTTGATACTTTTAACTCTATCATCATTAAAGACTTTCTTGGTATTAATTGATGATCAAAAAAAATTGAAGTAAAAAAATAACAAAATGGAATTTGTAGGTAATTATCAAGAGGATTTAGCAGGGTTTCGAGCTATCATTCAAGATTTAGCGAAAGAGGAGTTAATTTTGGTAGAAAAGTTAACTAAGTATGTTGGTTTATTGGTAAAAGAACAGGAAAATCAATTGGCCACTGGAGAGATTACTATTAGGGATGCTATTGGAGATTTAGGTGATAGTGTTAAGTTAATGGGTGCTTTAGCCCGATTATCTGCTGAGGCGAAGGATTCTGCTGATTTGGCTATGCAAATTACTAATCTTCTCGACCATTTTGATAAATCTTAAAATAAGTTGATTCTTTCAATTCGATGATTTCTGGTCGATTTTTGATAGTCTATTGTGGCTCAGGCAGTTCATTTTTACAATATGTTATAATTATTGTTAGACCATTTGTATGGTGAGATACCAAAGATTCTATCGCTTTTAGTTTCTCTATGTCAAAATACAATTAATGATCAACTTTCTAAGTTAGGAGTATTTTTAGTCAATGAAAATCAAAAGAAGAGCTTTACTATTTGTAACTGGTTTAAGTGTTCCTTTCCTTTTAGCTTCTGGTTTTAATCAGCCTAGAAGTAGTTCCAAGGCTATTATTATTAATGAGTCTCCTGTTGCGATTGAAACTATCAATCTTAGTGTTGGTGGTTCTAATTTTTCTGAGGATAACATTAAACCAAATAAGAAGAAGTCTTTCAATCTTAGATTAAATGGCAATGGCCCTTTTAATGTGAGTGGTACGTTTGAAAATGGTGATACTATCCAATCTACTTCTTTGGGTTTTGTAAGTTCTTCTGATAATAACCATCATTATTTTAAGGTTCAAGCTGATGGTTCTGTAGATTATGAAAAACAAAGTCCTTAGTACTTAATATATTTTTATTTTTTATCTTTTTTTCCAAAGTTTAACGTTCGATCCCTCAGTCTAGATTCCTATTTTCCTTATATCATGATTTTGGTTTCGATCGTTATCTTTTTTTGTCTTTATTTTTTCTCTGGGTTTTTTGAGGTTTTCTTGGGCTTGTTTATGTCTTTCTAGTTTCATTAGAAAGTCTGGATAATATACCATTTATTAAAATAATGATAATTATTTTAATAATTGTAATGACAACCTTAATCATCTTAATTTTATTGAAATATTCAAAATTTATTGAAATAATTACACAATATAGTAATAAGAAATTAAGGTAGCCAAACCTAAATTTATTATTTTTAGTTATAAACTTATAATATTCTAGTATATTATCTAAACATACTTTTAATATTTCTATTCTTTTAGAGTATAATCTTAAAGAAATGTATATTCCTAATGTATATATTGTAGCAAATATTTTCATAAATAGGATAAAGCTATAACTAGAAAAAGCATAATCGTCATCAGGATTAATGGAGAGGGCACGATCAAAAGATTCAAGGGCTTCTGAATATCTTTCTAGTTTTCTTAAAACAATACCACGATTCATCCAAGCATGATCATTATCTGGATTGATGGAGATGGCGCTATCATATGATTCAAGGGCTTCTGTATATCTTTCTAATTTATTTAGGACATTACCACGATTATACCAAGCACGATAGTCATCAGGATTTATGGAGATGGCATGATCGTAAGATTCTATAGCTTCGGAATATCTTTCTAATTTATGTAGGACAATACCACGATTAACCCAAGCGCGATAGTTGTCTGCATTAACCTTAATGGCAGATTCGCACAAATTAATTGCTACTTCATAATTTTTATCAGCAATTTGTAAATAAGCCTCTCGAGCTAATAAATTGGATTTTTGTTCAGGAGTTTGTTTATCCTCATCAATTAAAGCTTGAATCTCCATAATTTTTTCTCGACGTTGGTTAGGAGTTAAAGCAGAATAATCATTTAAATATAATTTTTCTGACAAAACCCGTAAAGACTCTTTTTGTAATAAATCTTCCTCCATTGGAAAACGATATAAATTTGATCGCCAATCAAAGAAATCCAGGGCACGGCGAATAAAATAATCAACAGCAAAATAAGGCAAAACAAACACAAAACAAACATCAAAATTATCTCGAAAATTCTCTCGTTGTTGATTAAGATGGTTCAGAATATTAGGCACACCTTTCCAACTGTAAGAATAAATATCTTCACTATTCCAATCTTTTTCTTCTCTTTTAATCCTTTCGTATTCGTATAGAGAATGTTCTAAACCTCGAACAAATAAAATATTGATATCATTTTCTTGAACAAACTTTTCTGCTAAATCGTAAAACTTATCTATTGATGCTTCTAATTTAATCTCTCCAATCTTTTTCTGAGGTAAATCTTCTTTAATTTTCCCAATAATTTCTGTTGCTTTTGCTGGAGAAGATTCCATAAACAATAATCTAAATCCTTTGGTACGTTTTAACGATCGTAATAAAGATTTATATCTATCTCTGGAGGCTGGTTTTGATTGTATTTCTATATTTGGTTCAAGAGATTTTTGGAGCATAATTAATGTGTTATGAGATATTTTATAGAGTGTTTTATAGGAGATTGTATTAATTTAATTATCAGAGTATTTTATCGGGGATTTTATTGGAGATTTTATTGGAGATTTTATTGGGGATTTTATTAATTTAACTATCAGGATTAACTTCATTTTTAAAAGCATCTAAAGCAATTTTAAACTCATCTAATTGCTCGATTAAAGGATGAACATCATACCAACATTCTCTTCCATAATTATTATCTACATCAGTATATTGGACAATACACCGCCTCAATAATAAATCTCTATATTCTTGTTCATTTTTAATGTTTTTAGTTTGAGAAACTGCTGCTAATACCTTCCATTGTTCTTTTTCTACAGTGCGTCTATAGGCATCTCTAGCATCAGCAATGGCAAACTTTACTGCTTGTCTAGAAATAGGTAATTCGTCAGTTTCATCTATTGCCGATTGAATTAATAATAACAAATTTCTAACATGGCCACCACTCATTAAACACAATTCTAACAAAGTTTCTGGGCTATCAAATATGTCCCTATCTAATGATAAATCTGGTGCATATTTTTCTATTCTTTTACTAATAATTTCTTTTACCTTTTCAATGCCTGGTTGATAATTTTCTCCTTCTTTAGTTTTTATCTTTATCATAGGTAAAATTTGAGGCTCACCATAAGTATCTCTTAAATCATTAGCACGATTGGAATAAACCATAGAAATTGGTACAGTATAAACTATATGGCAATCTATTCCTTTTAATTGTTCGCTACGATCTAAATAAATTTCTTCGTAATTAGTATTCTTATTACTAATAGAATTGCTAGTAGAAATTGGGGTAATCCGATCTAAACTATCTACTATTATTACTAGTTTTTCTTTTCCTTGAGGTAGCTTTTTTTTAGCATCTTTAATAAACTTATTAACAGCATCAATTAAGCTTACTGTATAAGGATTAACTCGTTTTCTAATTTCTTCTCTTTGAGAAGGCACTGCCCTTAAGTTTGCTGTTATATTGGTAAATAAAATAGGAAGATTTGTCTTGATATTTAAATCTTTAAAATCAATTGTTTTACCTAAAACATCTATTAAATCTTGAGAAAAGTTATCTAACCATTTTTTCACTGGATTACTATCTGCTTCTGTTAACTCTTTTAATAAATGACGAGTGCAAGCGAGAAGAATATCTGTATATCTAGTATCTTCGGCATCTACATCTTCAGCATCTGCGGCAAAATATACTACATAGCAGTTCTGTTTTTCTAAATAATCTTTGAGCCTTAGTAATTCTGTAGATTTTCCTGTTCCTCTATGTCCTGCATATAACTGATATGTATTGGTTTTTGCTCGTTTAATTTTTTTGCCAATGGTTAGAATGTCTTCATTTCCTCGTACTTCTTTACAATTTACATAATATCGATCGCCTGCTGGTAAGGCTTCAAAGGGATCGAATGCGTTATAAATATTGGTTAGTAATTCTTCTGAATCGTAATTTTTAAGCATTGGGTTATGAAATAAGTATTAGGGTGTAGTTAAAATATTTTTATCTATCGTATTACTCAGATCTTGCACCTGATTAAACATAAATCAAAACCATGTTGATTTAACCAAGGGATTAATGTTATTAACTGTTTAAAAAGTGCTCGAAATAAAAT
>JANQIW010000041.1 GCA_028281945.1 Prochloraceae cyanobacterium PL24a_bin.78 | reverse complement strand
AGTTCGGTAATGGTTGTTACTAACTCCTTATTTTTACGGAATTTCCAACCAGTTATCATTAATTATGACAAGATTTAGTTGATACTTCGTAAGTAAGATAAAAGTTAAAAAACTTTTGATAAATATTTGACGAAAATAGGGAAAACTTTTTATTACCCTATTCCATCAAGTTGGTTAAAGGATTAATATCTATAGGTAAAAGCAAATTTAATTTTTAAGTAATTTACCCAAGCTGGCTAATGGCTCTAAAACCTGTAAAACCTGATAAGACTCATTTTTTTATCGTTGAAGATGACAAAGGCAGAAAAGAAGTCATCTTGAAAAAAATTCGTTATTCTATTGGACGTACTCAAAAAGCTGATATCCGAATCAATTCTCCTTTTGTTTCTCGACATCATGCTACTTTATTTAAAATTTTTAATGATGATGGCCACGAATATTATCGTATTGTCGATGGTGATGGTCGTGGGAAATTAAGTTCTAATGGACTCATCATTAATGGTCGTAAAGCTTATGCTCATGATCTTAAAAATGGCGATCGCATTGTGTTTGGTCCCCAAGTAATTGCGGTTTACCAACATTCTCAAAGGGATATCTTTCCTTCTATGCCCCCTGACGATCCTTTTGATATTACTCTTATCGATCCAGCTATGATGGTTAATGAATTTGAAGAAGGATGAGCCTCACCTGCTAATAAGATGAGGTTTGGAGCTTAAACTTTTGGGATAATATTATTTCCATTGGCAGAAAAGCCTTTCTTGTTACTATGAAAAATTTTAATTCCTTATATTCTAATATTTATCTTGTAATTCTCGTTTCTATAGTGAAAATTATTACAATTGAGATAAATTTAAAGTCTTATCTTAAAAAATTTTTGAGCTATTTAAAACATTTAAACCATATAAAAGGAAGCAAAATTTATTTTAACCGGCTACATTTTCGATTAATTGCCATTCATTTTCTTGAGCAATGGCTTCTAGGATAACTTTGTATTTTTGTTGACAATGATTATTATTCTGAAGAGGTAATTCATCGTTTTTAACGAAAATATCAACTTGAACTCCTTCAGAAGAGGCATTAGTTGTATTCAAAAATGCTTCTACAGTAACTAATTTGCCAAAAGCCACATCTCCGGGATTTTCTTTAGCCATCAGATATTCATCATTGTTATAAACTTTTTCAAAATTACAGGATTTTAGAATTTCGGTTAATAAAGGTTGAATTTGTTCTAGGTTAAGACGAACAAAATAGGAAGAAAAATAGCGCGCCATAATAAAAATACTTTAAGTTTAGTGGAGGATTTTCAGTAGAAAAAGACTAGATCAAAGAAGTTTATATTTTCTTAAATCTCAATTTAGAAAAAATTTTATGATATGGTAATCATCTTTATTAATAGTATAAATTTACAATCAAAAGTGGGTCTGAAATTATTATTTTATCTTAATTAAAATTTCTCATAATCTAATGGATACTTTGACACAATTAATTGGGCAAGATGGTGGGGTAGAATTGCTCAAAAAAGCCCTAGAAAAAGAGCGAATCCCTTCAGCTTATTTATTTGTAGGTCCTTCTGGAGTAGGTCGTAGTATGGCGGCTTTTGGTTTAACAGAATTACTCTTTTATAAGGGAGTAGAAACGATTCAACATTCTCTAATCAAAAAAAAGCTCCTTAATGGTAACCATCCCGATTTTCTCTGGATTCAACCTACTTATCTGGATAAAGGTAAACTTTATAACCCCAAAGAAGCCGCAGAAGCTGGTTTGAAACGAAAAGCATTACCCCAAATCCGCATCTCTCAAATTCGAGAAGTTACTAAATTCCTCCAACGTCAACCCATTGAAGCTTCTCTTCAAATAGTGATTATTGAAGATGCTCACTTGATGGCAGAAAATGCTGCTAATGCTTTATTGAAAACCCTTGAGGAACCGGAATCGGCTACTTTAATTTTAATCGCTCCTAGTATCGATTCTTTGTTACCTACTTTGATTTCTCGTTGTCAATGTATTCCTTTTTATCGACTGAGTCTTGATCATCTTAAACAAATTTTAGAGGTAAATGGTTACTCGGAAATTTTAAATTATTCTGAGTTGTTAGCCATCGCTCAAGGTTCTCCGGGGCAGGCTATTGCTTCTTTTGAGAATTTTCAATCTTTATCTGAGGATCTCATTTCTCGACTTAAACAACCCCCTAAATCTCCTCTAGATGCTTTGAATTTAGCTCTTCATCTTACTCAAGAATTAGATACTTTTGTTCAGTTATGGTTGATTGATTATCTCCAGGATTATTATTGGAATACTTTTTACCAACCTTTTATAATTAATATTTTTGAAGAAACTCGTATCTATCTAAAAAAATATGTTCAACCTCGGTTAGTTTGGGAGTGCTGTTTTTTAAATATCTATAAAAATTTTGCCAATTAAGTTTTAATAAAAATACTAAATCTAATTTTAATAATAAAAAATAATAATGAATAACCCTTACGCTTGGCTAAAATCATCTTTAAACTCTATCCATAAAGCCAACTGGTATCGCTCTTGTAAAACCATTAATAGTATGCCCGATTCAGAAATAGAATTAATGGGAAAAAAAGTCATCAATTTCGCAAGTAACGATTATTTAGGCATAGCAGGAGATGAAAGATTGGCTCAAGCCGCAATTACTGCCATTAAAGAATTTGGAACCGGTAGCACAGGTTCCCGTTTACTAAGTGGCCATCGCCAATTACATGGAGATTTGGAAAAAGCCATCGCCCAATTAAAACAAACAGAAGATGCCCTCGTTTTTAGCTCTGGATATCTGGCAAATTTAGGTACAATCAGTGCTTTAGTGGGACAAAAAGATTTAATTTTAGCAGATGAATACAATCATTCTAGTCTCAAAAATGGGGCAAAACTCAGTGGGGCAACGGTATTAAATTATACTCATAACCACATTGAAGATTTACAAGCCAAACTCCAACAGTTGAGAAACCAATACCGTCGTTGTTTAATTGTTACTGATAGTGTTTTCAGTATGGATGGAAATATTTGTAAACTCCCTGAATTGGTAGAGTTGGCAAAGGTTTTTCAATGTATGTTACTGGTGGATGAAGCCCATGCTACCGGAGTTATGGGAAAAAATGGGGCGGGATGTGTTGAATATTTTGGTTTAACTGGTGAGGAAATTATCCAAATTGGCACTCTTAGTAAGGCATTGGGAAGTTTGGGAGGTTATGTGGCAGGGAGTGAGGTTTTAATTGATTTTTTGCGAAATCGGGCTTCTACTTGGATTTATACCACAGGATTATCTCCTGCTGATACTGCGGCTGCTTTGGAGGCAATTAAGATAGTCAAAGATGAACCACAACGTCGAGAATGGTTATGGGATAATGTTAATCTGTTGAAAACCTCCCTCAAACAGGAATTATCAGGTTTAAATCTTTTACCTACTCAATCTCAAATCATTTGTTTGGGTTTGGAAAATCCCTCTTCAGCTTTAAGTCTTGCGGATAAACTTCACAAGGCGGGAATTTTTGCCCCTGCAATTCGCCCTCCTACTGTGCCTACAAGTCGCATTCGGTTTTCGGTGATGGCAACTCATAAGCATAGTCAGATTCGGTTTCTTTTAGATATTCTTCATCAAGAATAGACCTTTTTGTCCCAAGGTTTAAAAATTACTTCATCTTCAAATAATTCTTGAGGACTAATTGTGTCATTAGGGTCTTTTAGAATTCCCTGGTCTTTATATTCAGGTTGTTCATCTAAAACATAAGCGACCAACTCACTACAGATCCATTTATTCGGACGGTTGAGGATTTCTGATAACTGATGTTCAAAATTTCCTCGCAATAAATGATGGAGAAAACGTCCAGCGAAACTACCAGATATTGCATGAGTTAAGATTGACTGAAAATCATATTTTTCCCCTACTTTTTCTAGTGCCAAATTAATAAGATTGTCAGCGATTTGAGGTGTTAAATTTTTTGGCTTACGGAAGAATATTTGACAGTTATCATTATCAAAATAGTGTTGAAGTGCTCCCTCTCTTACGGAATTTTCTGAAGAATCAGCTTCAATGCACTGGTTTTCTCCTGTAACGATGAGTGCATGAGTTGCACGAATATCACTCATTTTTGCCCATCTTGTGAAATAGGTAATGCCTTTGGCAATAATATGGTTATTGGTATAGGTAAAACCTATATAGCCTTTGTTGTAGTTATTTTCATAAACAGGAGTACGGTATTCATAATCGATATCTTCTTTTTGTTCTGGAATAGTCATATTTCAATCCTCCTAAAACAACTAATATAAATTTTATCAAAGGAGATTTAGTTCAATTCGAGTTTTATATATTTTTATGATAATCTGCTCTAGATAAAAAAAGTTGAGTATTGGTTTTTTTTACACAATTTTTAATATACTTCATCCAAGAATCTAAAAATGATTTTTTCTGAAATAAAAGGTAAATATTTTGATTTTTACTGGTGGAATAGTTTTAAGGCCATAGTAAAGTAAAATAGTATAAAATTTGAAGTTTTCCATGGAATTTTTAGATTAAGAACTATGACAATTAAAAACCAAACGGAAATTAAAATCGAAAGACAAGCCAGTAAAGAACGTTTAGAAGAATTAGGAGTTTTCAACTGGTCAATTTGGACAAAAGAAGTGTCTGAATTTCCTTGGACTTATGATGAATCTGAAACCTGCTATTTTTTGGAAGGAGATGTTGTGGTAACTCCTGATGGTGGGGAAGCTGTCTCTATGGGAAAAGGAGATTTAGTAACTTTTCCTGCGGGGATGTCTTGCACTTGGAAAATTCTTTCTGATGTGAGAAAACATTATAAATTTGGTTAGTTGTGAAATAATCTAGGGATTTTTCTGTGCTATTAGCTATTTTTATAACTTCTCATTTGCTTTGCCATTTCTTTTGAAATTTCTTTTGAAATCATTGTAGATGGAATTGCTGTTTTACTAACATTGGGCTAGTAGCAAAGGAAATTCTCGAAATGCGGCTTATTTTAAGTTGCTTATTTTTAGATCTTAAAAGTTAATTTTAGCAAATTTATTAGCTATGGCAAATTTAAGTGGAAGTTGGTTAGGTACATATTGGCAAGATGAAAATCCTACTCGTTTTGAATTAACTCTTGTTCAAGGGGGAAATACTCTTAGCGGAAGGATATTAGATAATAATGATTTAGGTGAAGCTTCATTAGTAGGAGACATTGTCGGGAGGAATGTTTCATTTACTAAGACCTATTTAACTAACTCAAAGCATACTGTTAGTTATACTGGAACTGTTTCAGAAGATGAAAATTATATGTCTGGAAGTTGGGAAATCGATTTTTTATCTGGGAGATGGGAGGCTAATCGTCAGGATGATAATTTGACTCTAAATTTGGAAATTATTCAGCAGAAAAAACAGCCTGTATCACTATCTACATGATTAATTTTGATATTAGTTGTGATTTTTGTAATGGTATTTTAGTATTTTTTTGATAAAAAATATTAACTAAGGGAGAATTTTTAAGATAATTTCAATTTGTATTTACTTCCTTCTGGCTTATCTTTATTATTAATTTATGCTTAGTTATTAGTTATTACTTAATTATAAAGGTAAACGCTGAATATCTTTATTAGAACCAATGACAACCATCACTAAACCTTTATGTAAACAATGTTCAGGATTAGGATTAATCACAACATTTTCTTCGCTACCAATAGCTAAGACATTTAAACCATAATGATTTCGTAATTCTAACTCGGCAATGCTTTTACCGTCAAATTCTTCTGGTATGAGTACCTCAACAATACTATGATTGGGATCCAAATCAAATCGATCGAGAATAGCAGGTTTAGTCAAAGTATAAGCTAAATCACATCCTGCCTG
The DNA here is from genome assembly GCA_028281945.1 of Prochloraceae cyanobacterium PL24a_bin.78. Classification (GTDB taxonomy): domain Bacteria; phylum Cyanobacteriota; class Cyanobacteriia; order Cyanobacteriales; family JANQIW01; genus JANQIW01. Next base: position 5,240 of record JANQIW010000041.1, on the reverse strand, counting down.
ATATTCAGGATATACCACATGATCTGCTCCCACTCGCTTTAATAATTTCCCGTGAACTTCTGAGGAGGCTTTCGCTACCACATACTTAACGCCCCCTTCTTTAACGTTAAGAGTAGTGACAATACTTTCTTCTAAATAATTTCCAATGGCAACAATTACTGTTTCTAATTCAAATATACCAGCTTGTTTCAAAGCAGTTACTTCTGTTGAATCTAATTGAATTGCATTGGATGCCATTTTTTCTGTTAATACTTGTGCTACTAGCTTTTCATCAAGATCCGCCCCTAAGACTTCATAGCCTAATTTGTTTAAAGTTTTACAAACTGCTCTCCCAAAACGCCCTAAACCTATTACTCCAAATTGACGATTTTCTGAACGTAAACTGGTTAAAAATTTAAGTGACCCCAGATTCATACCCCAAAATCTTTTAGGATTTAATTCGGTTTTATCTTGAGCTTCAGATTTCATGTTATCCACTTTCTAATATATCCTTAATATCTAATATCAATGTGTCTTTAAGGTTGATAGAGTTTGAATATCCTAAATATAGGATATGATAATTAACCACAATTTATTCACCCATTCCCCCACTCTCCCATTCTCCCATTCTCCCATTCCCCCACTCTCCCATTCACCCCATTCCTATCATTCTTCATCATTTTTTATTCTATCCTACTAAGAGATTTTCTTCTGGATATTGAATTCTATTTGGTGGCGGATCCCCTAAAATTGCAGCCATTAATAAGAGAATGCCCACTCTTCCCATATACATAGTAATAATTAAAATCAATTTACTAATAATAGAAAGACTACCTGTTATTCCTGTAGAAACTCCCACGGTTGCAAAAGCAGATACAGCTTCAAAAAATAACCTAATAGAATCAATATCTGGCTCTACAAATGAGATTAAAAAAGTTACGATGATCACCGTTAATGCTGAACCAAATATTACGGCAACTGCCTTTAAAATTAAAGAAACAGGCACTTGACGTTGATACATAATTACATCATCTTTTCCTCTTAAAACTGAGCGGGTGGAGTTAGCTAAAATTCTCAAAGTAGTGGTTTTAATTCCACCTCCAGTACCACTAGGGCTGGCTCCAATAAACATAAAGCCTATACTTAAAAATAAACCTGCTGTGGTCATTTTTCCTAAATCTATAGTATTAAAACCTGCCGTTCTTGTGGTAACTGATTGAAACCAAGCTGCTAATAATTTGCCTTGAAAATCAAGATTTCCTAAAGTATCTGGGTTTCTAATTTCTGTAAAATAAAATGAGAGCCAACCGAAAATTAGCAAAAATATAGTGGTACTTATCACTACTTTAAAATTGAGAGAAAAAATAAATCTTTGCTTATATTTAATTTTATTAACTATCCAAAGATACATTTCAATTATTACTTGATAGCCAATTCCTCCAAATATAATTAAAGCACTAATAACTACATTAATAAGTATAGAACCTTGATAAGAAACTAAACTATCTTCAAACAAACTAAATCCAGCATTATTCCAAGCACTAATACTATGAAAAATTGCTAACCATAAACTGCGATTAAAATCATAGTTAGCGGAGAAACTTTTCAACAGGAAAAATACTCCTGTAATTTCAAAAATTAAAGTAGTAGCAAGAATGGAAATAGATAAGTTTTGACTACCTTGTAAAAAAGGACGATCGAAAGATTCTTGAATAGCCAATTTTTGTCGAAAATCAAATTTTTTCCCCACTAATAGCATCAAAAAAGTAGTAGTCATCATATAACCTAAACCACCGATTTGAATCAAAAGTAAAATAATTAACTCTCCCCAAAAGGAAAAATAGCTACCAGTATCAACAACGATTAAACCAGTAACACAAACAGCAGAGGTAGAAGTAAATAAAGCGACAATGAGATTATTCCAATCACCACTGCTAGTAGAAAAAGGCATTAATAGTAAAATGGTTCCTACTGCAATGGTTGCTATAAATCCAAGGCAAATAGTGCGAGCAATGGTCATAAGTTACGATTTGGGTAATTAAGTTACCAATAATCAATAAGATATATTATAAGAGATATTTACCATAAAATTAATAATATATACTATAGAAAAGCCCTTTGGCTATTTTGTCAATGGAAATTATTTCTCAAGACTAATGTATAAGCATTGATGCTAGAATTTTCTCCATAGATATTTTTGGTAAAAATCAAAATAATTAATTAACCTAAAATCGTGGCAATTGTCGAAGTAGAAAATCTCAACAAAATTTATCTCGTAGGAAATAAACAACCGGGTTTGAAAGGAACATTAACCCATTTTTTTCGACGCTCTTATAGAGAAATCAAAGCAGTAGATAATATTTCTTTTCAAATAGAAACAGGAGAATTTGTGGGTTTTTTAGGTGCAAATGGTGCGGGAAAAACCACAACTCTGAAAATGCTTTCCGGTTTAATTCACCCATCAAGTGGTCAAGTTAAAATAGGAGGTTATATTCCTTATCGGCGACAAGATAAATTCTTAGAACAAATGAGCCTAGTAATGGGGCAAAAACAACAATTATTATGGGATTTACCCGCCTTAGATTCTTTTAGAATAAATGCTGCTATTTATAAACTTCCAGATAAAATTTTTGAGAGAAGACTGGTAGAGTTAGTAGAAATGCTTTCTTTAGAAGATCAATTAACTCAACCTGTGAGGAAATTATCTTTAGGACAGAGAATGAAGGCAGAACTTCTAGCTGCTCTTATTCATCGTCCGAGAATTCTTTTTTTAGATGAACCAACTTTAGGCTTAGATGTCAACGCTCAAGCTGCTGTCAGAGAGTTTCTCAAAGAATATAATCAACGTTATGATGCTACTATTCTCCTAACTAGTCATTATATGGCAGACATTACCGCTTTATGTAAACGAGTAATTTTGATTCACCAAGGAAAATTAATTTATGATGGTTCTTTAGATAGTTTACTTGAGAGTTTTGCACCTTATAGAGAAGTAAAAATAGAATTAGCCAACTCTATAGAAAAACAAGATTTGATGGAATATGGAGAAATTGAATCTATAGAAGGGCAAGAAGTTCGTTTTTTAGTTAAACGAGAAAAGTTAACTAATACTATTGCTCGCATACTAGAAAAGTTACAAATTTTAGATTTAACTGTTAGTGAACCTCCCCTTGAAGAAATAATCGGGAGAGTTTTCCAAACAGGAATTGTATAAAATATTTTGAATAATTTACTTTTTTAATACCATGAAAGTAACTTTAGATTTAGATAAATTAATAAAAGAAGGGAAAATTACTTACGAAGAATATGAAAAATTCAAGGAACTTGGTAAACAATCCACAGGGATACTTGCTTTTAATATTTTCATTGCCTTTGGTGTAATTGCTGTTAGTAGTGCTGCATTGGCCTTAATTCCTACTTCAGCCACTGCTATTTTGATTGGTTTCTTGATTTTAGCTTTAGGAATAATTCTCTTGCGCCAACAATTAGAACAATGGAAAATACTAGCTAATATCTGTATTTTAGTCGGTGCTTTAATGGCAGGTGGAGGAATCATTGCTGTGGGAAAAGGTAGTTTAATTTCCATTCTCTCAGTTACTTTTTTATTTGCCATAGGAGGTATTTTAGCAAGAAGTAGTTTACTTATAGTTTTAGCAACCTTAATGTTATCAGCTAGTGTTGGGGCTAGAACTGGTTACTATCATGCTAGTTACTTTTTGATTATTCAAGAACCGATTACTACTATCATTATCTTCACTATTTTATCTCTTGGTTTTTATCATCTATCGAAAATTTTATCTTCTGAATATGAACGTTTAGCCATTGCCTCATCAAGAACGGGAGTATTTTTAGTAAACTTTGGTTTTTGGGTAGGTTCATTATGGGGCGAACGAAATATAAAGGAAGGTATTATTATTTCAGATACAGTTTTTGCTATTCTTTGGGCAGTAGCTTTAATTGTTGTGATCATATGGGGATGGAAACAAAATCGTCCATGGATTATTAATACGGCTGCAACTTTTGGAGGTATTCATTTTTATACCCAGTGGTTTGAGAATTTTGGTACAAATCCCGAAACACTTTTCATTGCAGGATTATTAACATTGGCAATTACAGTAGGACTTCGTATGATTAATATTAAGATGAAACACCGAGAATCTACAATAAATTAAAATAATAATGAAATTTTTTCTAAAAAAATCAAGAATTTTCCTATCAGTTTATTATGCTCATATGCTAGAATATAGAGCAGAAATATTTTTATGGGGATTAGCCAATTCATTACCTCTTATTTTTATGGGAGTTTGGTTAAAAGCATCGGAAAGTGGCAATTTTACTTTAGAATCAATTGATTTTGCACGTTATTTTTTTAGTGTTTTTATCATTCGTCAAATTAATCCAATTTGGGTAATCTGGGAATTTGAAGAAGAAGTAGTAAAAGGTCGTCTTTCATTTCGATTGCTTCAACCTCTCGATCCAGTTTGGCATTATATTGCTCGACATTTAGCAGAAAAAATAACCAGAGCACCTCTTGTTATTGTGTCAACAATCCTGTTTTTTTATCTCTATCCACAAGCATTTTGGCTACCAAATTTAGGTAATATTGTGTTATTTATCTTGACAATAATCTTGGCATTTATCCTGCGCTTTTTGATTCAATATAGTTTTGCCATGTTTGCTTTTTGGACGGAAAGAGCTAGTGCTTTAGAGCAATTTTGGTTGTTATTTTATATTTTTCTATCTGGATTAATTGCTCCTTTAGAAGTATTTCCCCCTATTGTCTCAAAAATAGTTTTATTTACACCATTTCCTTATTTTGTCTATTTTCCAGCAGCTTTGTTAGTTGATTTGCCTGTTAATTTCCTACAAGGCATATTGGTTATCTTGGCATGGAGTATCATCTTTTTCTTGGTTAATCGTTGGCTTTGGAAAAAAGGTTTAAAACATTATTCTGCCATGGGAGCCTAAATATGAAGAATGGGAGGAATGGGGAGAGTGTGAAGAATGGGGAGATTGGGAGATTGGGAGACTGGGGAGAATAAATTCTTATTAATTATTCTAAATTTAGTATTTTTAAATGCTATCTTTATTTAAAGAGAAATTAGTATAACTCTAATTATCAATATTATTTTTTTATCTTTTGTAGTTATTTCTATATCTAAATTATTGAAACCTTCAAAAACTAGTTAATTTAATTTCAATTAACTTTAAAATAACTTTACTCAAATTTAAAAAGATAAAAATGGTTTATTATCAATAAT
>JANQIW010000128.1 GCA_028281945.1 Prochloraceae cyanobacterium PL24a_bin.78 | reverse complement strand
GGGGGAATGGGGGGAATGGGAGAATGGGAGAATGGGGGATGGGGAGAGTGGGGAGAATGGGTAGAATGGGGGGAATGGGAGAAAAAGAGTGTATTTTATTTACTTATTACTTATTACTTATTACTTATTACTTAATCAACGATGGGTGGAATAGAACCTCAATTCTTTTTGATTTTAGTGGATTTAGGGTGTTTAACTAGATCATTATTTTTTTGAAATTTAAGATGAGAAAATCCAAAGTAGGGAGAAATTTGGAAGTAAATAGGTTTTCGTTATTTATCCTAGATAATTTCCTAGGCATATTTAGGATAGAATAAAATAGTTGATATTTTGCCAATTCTGGTTTACCTATAAAGGTGTTTAGTATTTTATTTTTTTCATGAATGTTGCTCAAGATTTAGATGGACCTATTGATGCTCAAATAGAAACTCTTAGAAAGAATTTTTGGGAATTAGCTCAAAAATCTCAAGGTAATACTGAGCTTTTATTATCTTTACTTCGTACTCTCGAACTGTTACACCGACAAATTCGTGAAGAATTATTTGAACCTTCTTTACCTAATACTCGCAATACTCTTTATTTTTTACTAAAAGATATTGAGGAAAATGGAGGATGGCCTTATATTGAACGCATGAAACTGATTGATATTATCAATTTTTTGTTGGAATCAGAATCAAAATCTTTTTTTTCTTCTAGCAAGGATGAATCTTAAATTTTTAGAAGTCTTCCTCAAAAAATGGAAAAATCAGCCAAAGTTAAGGGGTTTACTTCAATTTTTATGTGGTTAATATTTATTAGTTCCAAAATGTAATTCAATATCTCTTGATTTATTATTGATTACTTTTTCCTTAACTAGACTTGATCATAGCATTTACAAAATTTTCAACCTCCCCTATGGTTGTGGATTTCATCTTTTTTTGCTAAAATAGCAGCCGAATCTTTGATGTTTTTTTCATGCCAATTACTATCAACCCGATTAAATTTGGTACCGATGGCTGGCGAGGATCGATCGCTGCTGATTTCACCATGGAGCGAGTGGCAAGATTGGCTCCCCTTGCGGCTCAAGTATTGGCAGATCTTAATCCTAATTCTAACAGCTTAATTATTGGTTACGATCGTCGTTTTATGGCGGAGGATTTTGCGCATTTGGCGGCTGAGGTAGTGAGTGCAGCAGGTTTTGATGTACTTTTGTCGAAAACTTATGCTCCTACTCCTGCTTTTAGTTGGGCGGCATTTGAGCTGAATGCTATCGGTGCTTTGGTGATGACTGCTAGTCATAATCCACCTGGCTATTTAGGTTTAAAGGTTAAAGGTTCTTTCGGGGGATCTGTGTCTCCTGAAGTGACTAAGAAAATTGAAGCAAGATTATCTCAAGAGAGTTTCCCTCAATCAGTGAGCAAATCTTCAGGTTCAATTGTTAGTTTCGATCCTTGGCCAAGTTATTGTCAAAAATTACGATCTTTGGTCAATATTGAACCCATATCTTCGGCTATTGCTTCTGGTAAGCTTCAAATCTTTCCTGATGTGATGCATGGTGCGGCAGCTACTGGTTTAAGTCGTTTACTTGGTTTGCCCATAATCGAAATTAATGGGGAGAGGGATCCTTTATTTGGTGGTAATCCTCCGGAACCGTTGCCTCGTTATCTAAGCAAGCTTTTTCGCACCATTCGCTTTGCTTCTCGTCAAAGTAAATTGGGCATTAAAGTTGGTCTGGTTTTTGATGGGGATTGTGATCGCATTGCGGCTGTGGATGGCCAAGGGAATTTTTTGAGTTCTCAAATTTTGATTCCTATTTTAATGGCTCATTTGGCACAAGAGCGGGGTTTTACTGGGGAAGTTGTCAAAACTGTCAGTGGTTCAGATTTGATTCCTCGTGTGGCGAAGTTATTTGATTTAAGTGTCTTTGAAACTCCTATCGGTTACAAATATATTGCTGATCGAATGTTAAGCTCTAAGGTTTTAATCGGTGGGGAGGAATCTGGAGGGATTGGCTATGGAACCCATATTCCAGAGCGAGATGCTTTGTTATCTGCTCTCTATTTACTTGAGGCCATTGTTACTTCTAACCAAAATCTAAATACTCTCTATCAGGATTTACAAGAAAAAACAGGGTTTTCTTTCTGTTATGATCGCATTGATTTACCGTTGGCTAGTATGGATGTACGTGCTCAACTTCTGGATCGTCTGAAAAATAATCCTCCTGGTGAAATTGCTGGTAAGTCAGTGGTTTCTTGTTTGAGTGTGGATGGTTATAAATTTGGTTTGGCTGATTCTTCTTGGTTATTGATTCGCTTTAGTGGAACTGAACCTGTGTTACGTTTATATTGCGAAGCACCTACGATGCTAGAAGTTCGGAAAACTTTAGCTTGGGCAAAAGATTGGGCAAATTCCTCATGAAAAATTTAGTTGTGGCTACTGGAAATCAAGGAAAACTTGATGAAATACGAGAGTATTTGGAAGGGTTGAATTGGAATTTACAGTTGAAGCCAAAAGATTTGGAAGTAGAAGAGACTGGTGATAGTTTTATGGCAAATGCTTGTCTTAAGGCTTCTGTGGTGGCTCAGGCTTTAGGGGAATGGGCTATTGGGGATGATTCTGGTTTGATGGTAGATGCTCTTGATGGCTCTCCTGGAATCTATTCTTCTCGCTATGAGGCAACTGATTCTAAAAGGATTGAACGTCTTTTACGAGAGTTGGGTAATTCTGAAAATCGCCGGGGTAAATTTGTTTGTGCTGTGGCTGTTGCAAGGCCTGATGGTTCTATTGTTTTGGAAGCTGAGGGGGTTTGTCAAGGGGAAATTACTCGATCGCCTCGTGGGAAAAATGGTTTTGGGTATGATCCTATTTTTTATGTGCCACAATATCAACAAACTTTTGCTGAGATGAAAGCGGATCTTAAACGTAAAATTAGTCATCGTGGTCTTGCTTTTACTAATTTATTAGCTCAATTTCGGAATTTAGATGAATCAGAAAAATGATATTTTACGATTTATCTTTCTAGAATTAATATTTTATTTTATTGTTTAGGCATTAAAGTTGGGAATCTCTCAGTTGTTTTTGAGGGATTTTTATTTTTATAAAAAATATTTTATGTATACTTTATATTATTCTTTTTCGCCCATGGTTGATAGAGATAATTTAAGATAAATCCTAATCTTATTAAGATTATAATTACGAAGTCTATCCTGGTTTTAAAGAATTGATATATAATTTACCAAATTTGTTTTTTAATTCTTGGATTAATAATTGAGCTTTTTCTTTATTAGTTATAGTTACGGATATGGATCGGGGATGAGGTATGCCAAAATTATTGAGAATATCCGCCGAACTTATTGCCTCACTAATCTCATTAGCTACACATTGCCAGCTGAAGGGGTGACGACGCAGCTCAAAGCTTAATATAATGAGGGTTTTGAGGATAGTTTGCTATTTGTTTTTAGATAAATTATTGAGAATTCTTATTTT
>JANQIW010000127.1 GCA_028281945.1 Prochloraceae cyanobacterium PL24a_bin.78 | reverse complement strand
AAAATAAGAATTCTCAATAATTTATCTAAAAACAAATAGCAAACTATCCTCAAAACCCTCATTATATTAAGCTTTGAGCTGCGTCGTCACCCCTTCAGGAAAACACCATAAAGCAGCTTCTAATGTAGCCACAACATAACCACTAGATTCTATTTCATCTATGGTTAAATCGGCAATTTTTCCTGCCATTATTATTTGAAAATGGTGCATTTCTAAAGCAAAAGGAGGTTGTTGATAAATCTTTCTAACTTTTTCAATTCCTTCAAGATAAGCTTCATTGGGAGAATTTCCCTCTAACAAACTAATGACTATACTAATATAAATTCCACAGGCAATTTGCGATCGTAGATGACCATGAGTTATACAAGAAATTTGGTGGGTAAGGTTAATTAACTCATAAAATGGAATTAAAGAATAACAAAAAGCTAAAGGTAAGATTCGCATTAAAGAACCATTGCCATTATTTCGTTCAGATTTTGCCCCAGCTTCTGTAGGAGATATACCCTGTTTTAGATTAAAAATTGCTTGTGATGTTGTAAATCCTATATCGAATACTTCGCCATGAGGTGTCCAATAAGATTCATCATACCAAAGACAGAAATTTTGTGCAGTTATTTCTATCAATTTCGGTGTTTTTCTTGTTATACAAATAGCTTCAGCTAAACAAAAAGTTAAAGAACTATCATCAGACCACGTACCTGGAGGTTGATTATGTGTACCATAACCTGTCATAGTAGTAACAGGATTCCTCGTTTGCTCCTTACGATAAGTGAATTCTACAGGCACTCCTAAAGCATCTCCTACACATAATCCCATCAATCCCGATAGGATTTTGAGTTTTTCTCTCTTATTGCCTAACATAATTTTGATTTCTCAGGTTAATTGGTTCCTAGGATTTTGAATTGATAGCTACCTCCAAACGATGAGCTAAATCTAGAATATTATTCTTTTTAGCGAGTTGATTAATCCAGTCAGTCGGAATACTTTCAAAACCGTAATAAATACCTGCCAAACCTCCAGTTATTGAGGCAACATGGTCCGCATCTTCTGCTAAATTAACAGCCTTTAAAACAGCATCACGATAGTTATCAGTATTGAGAAGACACCATAAAGCAGCTTCTAAAGTTGAGACAATATAAGCATGTGATTTTATGTCATCGACATTTAAACCACCTAGTTGACCGTCAATAATTCTTTGATATTCTTTCCTTTCTGAAACAAAGGGGGGTTCTTTATACCTTTCTTTAACTCTTTGAATCCCTTCTCGATAAGCTTTTTCAGGAGGATTCCCTTCAAACAAACTAAGAGCTATACTCATATAGAGACCACAGCCCATTAAATTTATTTCATGTCCATGAGTTATAGAAGAAACATCATAAGTTAACTTAATTAATTCATCAAATTCAAAAAAAGAATGACAAAAAACTAAGGGTAAAAGACGCATTAATGCCCCATTGCTGTTGTTCCCATCAGTCTTATTTCCTGCTTCTGTCGGAGGCTTTCCTTTTGAAAGATTATAAATTGCTTGACCTGTAGTAAAAGCAAGATCTATTGGTTTTCCATGGGCTGTCCAATAACCCATAAAATACCAATCACAGAATTTTCTGGCTGTGATTTCTAGGATTTCTTCAGGTTCTCGTGTGATACAAAGGGCTTCTGCTAAACAAAAGGTTAAAGAGCTACTATCTGACCAAGTACCTGGTTTTTGATCATGAGTGCCACCTCCTTGCATTGTAATAATGGGATTATTTTCTATGTATTCACGGTATTGAGATTTGGCTGGTAGCCCTAAAGCATCTCCTACACATAAACCTACTAATCCTGCTTTGATTTTTGAATTATTTTCTGTCATAATATTATCTTAAAATTAACTTTATACACTGTTTATTATTTTAGTTTGTGGGTTTTTAACCTATTTTTTTCACTATAATTTACACTATATTTTCTAATACTGCTTTTTATTATAGCACAAACTTAAGGTTGATTTTGAAAATTTAAGATTAATTATATTATTGTTATTTATTACTTGATTAATCATGATTTTTCTCCAACAACTAATAGTTTTTTTCACGGTAATTTAGTTATAATTTTTTTTTAATTTAATGATAGAGTTGAAAAATTTTGAATCGAGGATAGATAATTAACCACCATTTATTTCCTTATTATTTAATTAAGTAAAAAGTCAGAAATCAGAAGTAAGAATATATACTAAATTATCTTCATTCTTCCCATTCTCCCCATCCAAGATTTAAGTAATAAGTAATAAGTAAATAAAATGCACTTTTTTTCTCCCGACTCTCCCGACTCTCAAGAAACACCCATTCTCCCATTCTCCCCATCTCCCATTCTCCCATTCTTCCCCACAAATTTTTATAACTATTACAGAATTAAAGCCACCCTCGTAAACGATAAACTATAGTACCAATATACTCTTTTATAGCTAAAGTAGTTTTAGATATTCGGTGGGCATCTGGTAAAAAGTTAAGAATTATTGATTCGAGACTACTATTTATTGCCATTAATTCTTTTTCACTTACTAAAAAATCTGTAGGGGCAGGTATTGGATTTATTCCTAATTTTTTGAATATGCTTACTGCTCTTGGCATATGAAAGGCAGATGTTACTAACAATATTTGATTAATATTTTTTTCTAGTAATATTTCTTTGACATTAATGGCATTTTGATAAGTATTTAGGGAATTTGGCTCTTGAATAATATCCAATCGTGGTACGCCCATTAACTCTAATAATCGAGTCATATCTTCAGATTCTGGTTGCCCTCCTCCCAACCATTTAATTCTGCCGCCACTGGCTATAATTATGGGTGCTTTACCTTCGTGGTATAGTTTGGCTGTGTACAAAATTCGATCGCCTCGATCGTTTACATCCACCATAGGGCGGGGTTTTACACCCGATCGAGTTGCGCCACCTAGCAAGACAATGGCTTCTGCTTTTGGCAATTCTCCTTGGGGTAAATATTGCCATTCTAGGTTTTGAATAATGACGTTAGAAACCCAACCATTACTAGAAAGTAAGAGAATAATTAGGGCTAAAGCGATTGGATAGGGTATTAAGGATGATTTTTTCCAGTAATAAAACACTAAAGTAATAACCAATAATAGAAAAATTAATCCTACTGGATAGAAAAAAATAGGGATTAACTTAGATAGAAAAACAAAAATCATTATTTTAATTCCTGATATTTTAGAAATTCACCTACTAAATAAAGAGAACCACATAAAACTACTAGATTATCTGAAGTTTTAATGGCATTTTCTAGAGCAACAAACATATTATTATAACTCTTAATTTCGTTCATTTTAGGACAAATTTGTGCGGCTTTTAAAGCCAATTCTTCGGGATTTGTTGAGCGAGAATTTGCCACTGATACTGTATATAATTTATCTTGAAATCGCAATAAATTCTGCAAAATTGCGGGTATATCTTTGTCGGCTAAAATCCCCATTACCCAAGTTACTGGTTGTTTGAAAGTATCAATATAATTCCTTAAAACTAAGGCAGATGCTTCATTATGACAACAATCAATTAATATCTCGGTATTATGCCATTTTATCCATTGTAAACGCCCTAGCCAACGGGTATTTTTCATGCCCATTTGAATTGCTGAATTGGGAATTTTCCAGCCTTTTTCTTGGAGTTTTTTGATGGCAGCTATGACGATGGCAGAGTTGATTAATTGAATGTCTCCAGCTAATGGTAAAGGGTATTCTATTCCTTGATAGTTTGCCCATTTTTCTGAGGTATTTTGTTTGTTTAATTCTGTTGCCGATTCTACCCAAATTGTAGGGCAAGATAGGCGATTAATATGTTCTTTAATAACTTCATTTGCTTCTGGTGGTAATTTCCCAATTATAGCTGGGCAATTTGCTTTGAGAATTCCTGCTTTTTCTCTGGTAATATCTGCTAAAGTAGATCCTAATTGTTGCCAATGATCCCAACTTATTGAGGTAATTATGCTTAATAAAGGATTCTGGCAAACGTTGGTGGAATCTAGTCTTCCTCCTAATCCTACTTCTATTATTGCTATGTCTACTTTCTCTCTGGCAAAGTATAACCATGCTGCTGCTGTGACTATTTCAAATAGGGTTGGAATTTCTTTATTATGGTCTATTTTTTCTTTGATTTCTAATAGTAATTGGGCTAATTCTTTAGTAGGAATCTCTCGATCGTTAATACATATTCTTTCGTTCCAATTTATTAAATGAGGGGATGTATAGCGTCCGACTTTGTAACCTGCTGCTATTAGAATAGCTGATAAATAGGCACAAACTGAGCCTTTGCCATTAGTTCCTGCTACGTGGATAATTGGCATTTTTAAATGAGGATTATCTAGAGTTTTTAAAAGTTCTTGAATTCTTTCTAAGCCTAAATTTATGCCAAAGATTTTAAAAGGTTCTAAAATACGATCTATTTCCATTTTTTTCTGTTTAAGTATTTAGCTATTGAACTATTTGATAATTTCTAATTTTTTGATTACAAATTAATATTTTACTAGGATATTAACAAGATTATGACACAATATTTAGCTCTTGCTACGGATTTTGATGAAACTATTGCTACTTCTGGTAAGGTTGCTAATACCACTTGGAATGCAATTTTAAATTTACGTCAATCAGGAATTAAGGTAATTTTAATAACGGGTAGGGAATTAAATATTTTATTGGATATTGTAGGGGAAAAAATTAACAGATTTGATTTGGTTGTAGCAGAAAATGGCGCATTGATTTATTATCCTCAATCCCAAGAATTTAAATTATTATGCCTACCTGTCAATAGTGTTTTGATTGAGACTTTAAAAGCTAGAGGGGTTAATCCTTTAATTGTTGGGAAAGGGATGGTTTCTACTTACCAACCCTATGAAAAAATTGTGAGGGAGGTAATTTTATCTCTCAATTTATCCTATGAAATTACTTTCAACAAAAAGCGAATTATTATGATGTTGCCAAAAGGTGTAAATAAAGGAAAAGGATTGTTGGCTGCTTTAAAAGAATTCCAGATTTCACCAGAAAATACTATCGCCGTTGGTGATGCTGAAAATGATTTGGATTTACTAAAATTTTGCGGTTTTGGAGTAGCAGTGGCTAATGCTTTACCTGAATTGAAACAAATTGCTGATTGGGTTACAACTAAAGAAAGAGGCGAGGGTGTGGAAGAGTTAATCTCATTTTTGTTTAATAGCAATAGACATTGAATGGGAGAGTGGGAGATGGGGAGAATGGGGGAATGGGAGTTTCTTGAGACAAGGGAGACAAGGGAGACTTGGGAGAAAAAGAGTATATCTTCTTTACTTATTACTTATTACTCATTACTTATTACTTAATCAAAGCTTATTACTTAATTACTTAAATCTTGGATGGAGGGAATGGAAGAGTGGGGAATGGAAGAGTGGGGGAATGGGAAGAGTGGGAAGAATGGGAAGATGATGAAATAAATTGTTGATGATTATCGTCGACTTAGAATATTTAAATCTCTAATTTTATTAGAAAATTGATACTAGCTATAGGTTTGAAATTGAGTTTCAATTAGGTTTTAGAGAATATGAAAAATAAAAGGATAGCGATAATGTTTATCTGGATTTTCCAAAACTGCAATGATGGCAATAATCGGCATAATCCAACTAACTATAAACAATACTCCTAAAAAGACAAAACCTATGAGAATAAAGGTTAATACTCCAGATATAGCCCCAAAAATTATCATGTTTAAATGGAAATTTAATGATTCTTTAGCATTTTTCTTAACAATTTCATCATCGGAAATAGAAAGAATAACTATAGGAATAGCAATAGATACCACTAAAGAACTTAAAAAAATCGATCCATGACATACAACAGATAATATTTTTCTTTTTGTAGTTAAATCATCATTCATAATCTTATTAAAGCTCCCTAAATAGATAACTTATTATGTTTAATTCATGGTTTAAAACTGACGCAAAAAACGCAAATCACTATTATATAAACGGCGAATATCATCAATTTGGTGTAAAACCATTGCGAATCTTTCTACCCCAAAACCAGCAGCAAACCCACTATAAACTTCCGGATCATAACCTACAGCTTTTAATACATTAGGATCTACCATACCACAACCCATCACTTCTAACCATTTTCCCTTCCATTGTACGTCAACTTCTGCTGATGGTTCAGTAAAAGGGAAGTAACTCGTACGGAATAAAACTGGTAAATCATCCCCAAACATTTGGCGTAGGAATTCCTTAATTGTCCCTTTAAGGTGAGTAAAGTTCAATTTTTTATCTACAGCTAATAATTCCACCTGATGGAAAACTGCCGAATGGGTAGCATCTACCGTATCTCGACGATAAACTCTCCCCGGTGCAACAATCCTAATTGGAGGTTCATGTGTTTCCATATAACGAATTTGTACAGAAGAAGTTTGAGTACGTAACAATTTATTCTCAGATAGATAAAAAGTATCCTGCATATCCCGCGCTGGATGATCTGGAGGGGTATTTAAAGCTTCAAAATTATAATAATCACTCTCCATTTGAGGACCAGTCGCTACGGTATAACCCAAGCCTACAAAGATATCCACCATTTTATCAATAGTAGAATTCAAAGGATGTTTATGACCGAGAGGTCGAGAAACACCAGGCATAGTTACATCAATGGTTTCTGCTTCTAGTTGGGCTTGGATTTGTAAATTGAGTAACTTTTGGTATTGATTTTCGAGATTTTCTTGTAATTTCTCCTTAACCTTATTGGCTAATTCTCCAATCACAGGTCGCTCTTCTTTCGAGAGTTTGCCCATACCTCGTAAAATTTGAGAAAGTTGACCTTTTTTTCCCAAATAGGCAATGCGCAATTCTTCTAAACTTTTGAGATTATCACAAGAGGTGATGGAATTTTGAGCTTCTTGTTGAAGATTTTCCAGTTGAGTTTGAATTTCCGAGTTAGACATGGTGATGTTTATACTTAAATATAGTAGAAATGATGGCAAAAATAGCGATAAAAATGGACAATTGATAATTAGCAATTAATAATAGAAAGAGACATTTATTCTTGCGGTTTTTGAAGCATATTTTATTGGCAATAAATCAGTAAACACGGCTTCAGTAAACACCGCTATAGATACAGATCACAAAAAAATGAAATTATTAATCAGCAACGATGACGGCATTTTTGCATTAGGAGTACGCACTTTAGCTAATACATTAGCACAAGCAGGTTATGATGTTACTGTAGTATGTCCTGATAGAGAACGATCGGCAACAGGCCATGGATTAACACTTCATCAACCCATACGAGCCTTTATTGTAGATTCTATCTTTGATTCTAGAGTAAAAGCATGGTCTTGTTCAGGAACCCCGGCAGATTGTGTTAAATTTGCTTTAAGTGCAGTATTAGATACACCTCCTGATTTTGTAATTGCAGGCATCAATCACGGTTCAAATTTAGGAACTGATGTTCTTTATTCTGGCACAGTTTCAGCCGCTATGGAAGGGAGTATCGAAGGAATTACCAGCATTGCCATTAGTTTAGTGAGTTATACCCTCAATGAGTTTCAACCCGCCGCGGATTTTGCTAGAAGTTTGGTTACCCAATTAGTAGAAAATCCTTTCCCTAGAGCAACATTATTAAATGTTAACGTGCCTGCTGTCAAACCTGAAGCTATTGCAGGAGTGATGATTACCCGTCAAGGATTGCGGCGTTATATTGAGCAATTTCAAAAAAGAGAGGATCCCCGTGGTAAAAGTTATTATTGGTTAGCAGGAGAAGCCATCGAAGAGTTAGATCAACCAGTAGATGGTAATTTGCCCCATCATTTTCTTACAGATGTTCAAGCTATTAAAGAGAATTATATTACAATTTGTCCTCTACAATATAATCTTACTGATTCTTTAGCTATTAAGCATTTAGACGCACAAGATTGGTTAAAAGAGCTTAATTCTTAAGATATTGCAAAATCATGATATTGTGGAAATTAACTTAGATTAATTAACTTAGATTAATTCATCACATAAACACTATATTTAGTGTTGCCTTTTTACTAAATCAATTACTAAATCTTGATTATTATGTCTTCATCCCGATTTTCCCAAGAGAGTGGGCAATATGATGATGATGATTCTGAAATTGACACCCTCTTTGATGAAGCAGGACACTCCCTTCCATGTTACATTGAAAATTATCTAGAATTACATGGAGTGCTCTATCTATTGCTATTGCCTATTGATTCGCCAATTGTGATTCTGGCAGAGGATGAAAATGATAAAGCTAATGAGGAAAGTTTAACTGTTATTGTAGAAGATGGAGATGAAATTTCAGAAATATTTGCTGATGCTAAAGCTGTTTTAGCAGAATTGAATCTCACTCTCAAACATTCCGCTTATACCTTGACTGCTAGTGGAGAATTACCTCCATTAGAAGAGGATAATATTATTAGTTTAGAACTTGATGAGGAAAATAATGACTTAGATTCTGAAGAGTTACAGTTTTTGGCTAGTTTCTATCATCATGAACAAAAATATAATGTGTGTACTCCTTTGGAACCTTTACTTCTTGTGGCACAAAAAAACCAATTAGGAGACCTAAAATTAATGTCTTCAGAGGATAGAGGCTTTTCTTCTATACTTGAAGAGTTATTATTTGATGAAGATTTATTATTTGACGAATCAGAATAAAAATGTTAAAATAAATAAAAAATGGAGTTAAATATGGTAGTAAAAATTAAAAAAACAGATGCCGAATGGAAAGAACAATTAACCCCAGAGCAATTTGAGGTTACTAGAAAGAAAGGAACAGAGCGGGCTTTTACAGGAGAATATCACGATAATAAAGCAAAGGGTATTTATAAATGTGTATGTTGTGGTACTCCTTTATTTAGTTCCGAAACTAAGTATGATTCTGGCACTGGTTGGCCTAGTTTTTGGCAGCCTATAGTTGAAGAAAATGTTGAGTATAAACAAGATTTAAGTATTATTTTTATGCCTAGAACGGAGATTCTGTGCTCTGTATGTGATGCTCATCTTGGTCATGTGTTTAATGATGGTCCTAGACCTACCGGTAAGCGTTATTGTCTGAATTCTGCTTCTCTTACTTTTGAAAAAGAGAGTTAGTTAAATTAATTTAAATTCTCAATAATCATAGTTTATCTGATTTTAATCTATTACTATTCTCTTTAAAATCTCTAGGTTACAATTTAAATTTACTAAAAAAATAACTAAAAAATTATCGATCGTGGTTAATTTATTTGATTTTTGTTTTAACTTCGATCGTTTTTTTATGAGCTTTGGTGAAAGTTTTTCTTAACTAATTTTATTTCGATATTTTATAGAAGAATATTTTGCTAAGATATATTTTTGAGATTATCAAATAATTTCCAAGAATTCAAGATTAAATACAGAAAAATGGATTTTAATTTAAGCAATAAGCAGAGGATACTTATTACTTAATAATTGATTGAATTAATGATTGATTACTTATTAGTTATCTCTGAAGATTGTAGTAATATTTTCAATTGAGATTCCCCAATTTTTTTAACTTGTTTAGTTAAAGTTTTGCCTAATAAACCTAGTGTAATTATTTGAAGTAATAAACCAAAACAAACTGTTATCATATTGCCTTGATTATAAGCCAAAATAGAAATAGGAGAAAACATCCAAAGTAAAGGAATTTCCATTTTTCCTAACACCAGTAAACTAGGAATTAAAATTGAGAAAAATATTAAACCAATAAGACTTCTCACCGCCATAATTTCTGCTTTTAAAGTAGCTTTTAATAAGATTATTTGGTAGATAATAGTATAAATTAAAATTGTTAGCATTTGCGCTAATATCCCAACAATTAATTGCCATTTTGAGAAATATAAAATCCAATCTGAAGGTAAAATTATTAACCAACTTATCCATATTATACTGCTAATTAATAAGTTAATTCCTATTGCTATAATTGGTGGACTATTTTCTCCCCAAATTAAATCATTTATGATATTTCTGGTTAACCTAGACTTATTTTTATGTTGAAAAGTTGCCCAATCTAATATTTTTTGACGATGGGGAAATAGCAAAGAAAATAGGGCAACAAGAAATACACTTGTAAACCCAAATAACAAAAGAAAGTTAAGATTTTCTAGATTAAAGTATTGATTTTGATTTTGTCTTGGCATTACAAATCCAACTATCCATAATTGAAAACAAGTAACTAAAAGATAACTATCTGCTTTTTTTAGTAAGGTAAAATTAGGATTTTTAAAACCACGATTAATTCCTTGCCAAAAGAAATAAGTTGCCAATACTAAAGTTATAAATATCCAACTATAAGTTACTAATGGATTTTCTCCCAATGACAAATAAAACCATTTCCATTTCCAAACAATTCTAGAGTTATTATACCAATTAAAACTAAAATTAATCAGACAATTATAAAAGAAAACAGGAACACATAAACTCAATGAAACTGCCCAAGGAATCATACTTGCAGTATTGATAGCATTCTTATTGTTATTAAAAGTAAAAGTTATCCAAATAGCCAGATTAAAAAATAAACAACTCCCTAAAATCCAAAGTGTATATAAAGCAATAATTCCAAATATTGATACACCAGAATTTAAACCACTAATAAGATGTAATGGAATGCTTAATACTATTGCTAAATAAAATAAACAAGGTATTCCTAGAATTTTCCCAGTTAAAATTTTTTGACTACTTTGTGGGCTTAAACGGATAAAATTTAAACTACCAATATGCTCTTCTTTTGCTAAATCACTACTAATAAAATAAATTCCACTTAATAATAATACTATGGGAAGAATCCAATTTAAGCTTCTAAATATATCTTTCCATTTAATTATGAATTGAGAATCAATACAATTATGGTTAATATATTCTCCGCATACTTCCCTAGAAGAAATTGATATTATTACAATTAAAACAATTAAAGTGCCAGAGATGGTAAAAATTAAATTACGAGGTTTAAATCTCCCCTTGATTTCTCTAAATAATTGAGGATTCCATTCACCAATTTTGTCTAAAACTTTTTCCATAACTTTTTCCATGATTGTCACCATTTTGATATTTTAATTCTATAATTAAAAACTTTAATTAGCCATTAATTACTAATATTTAAGATGCTTGTTTGTGCCCTAATTTTAAGAAAATCGCCTCTAAATCTTCCGTCGTAGCATAAAATTCTGTTAAAGGAATTCCCGCATTTACAAGGCTGCCCAATAATTGGGCTATTTCTTCTTGAGTGCCAGAGAAATTTACTTTTAGTTTCCCTTGAAGTGGTAATTCCTCCAATTCTTCAACTAAAGGATGGTTTTGTAATTCCTTTTTTAGTACTTTGATATCCCCTAAAGTAGATAAAATAATTTGTTGTTGACTAAGACGTTGGTATAAATCTTTTAAAGATGTACTTTCTACCAGATATCCTAATTCCATAATTCCCACAGAAGTACAAAGTTCTGCCAAATCACTCAATACATGGGATGAGATTAAGATAGTCATTCCAGCTTTTTGTAGGATTTTTATTATTTCTCTAAATTGCATTCTTGCAATAGGATCTAAGCCTGAAACTGGTTCGTCTAATAAAAGTAAGAATGGTTCATGAATAATGGTTCTAGCTAAGCTTAATCTTTGTTTCATCCCTCGTGAAAGAGTAGATATGATACTAAGACGCTTATTCGTAAGTTGCACTAGTTCGATAACTTCATGTAAACGACGACGACGATAAGGATTTTTTAAGTTATATAGTCTGGCAAAATAGTCTAAGTAATCCCAAACCGTTAAATCATCATATAATGGGAAGTTGTCTGGAAGAAATCCAAGATTTTGTTTGATATGACGATTACTATTATCTCGTAAAAGTCGGTCTCCATTAAGATAAATTTCACCTGTAGTTGGTTCTTCTGCTGCTGCTAACATTCTAATTAAAGTAGTTTTTCCGGCTCCATTAGGGCCAATTAACCCATATACTTCACCTTTTTTTACTTCTAAGTGAATATCATTAACAGCTATATGTCTATCGAATTGTTTGGTTAAACCATACGTATTTATAGCTAAATTTTCTGTCATAATGTTTGTTGAATCAATCTCCATATTTGAAAACCCTTGATAGAAAAAACCATAAATCAAAGAAAATGAATCATTAAGTAAAAATCAAGGACAAATCTAATAAAGCCTCATTTTACAGTAAAATCCCTAGGGTTTTAATCAAAAATAATGGGTTAAACTTGATAGGTACTGATTTAATTTTAGTATAACTTTTGCTAAATTAATTTGTCAGTCGTTTCCAAAAAAGTAACAAAATTTATGATATTAGTTAATAGAGGAATTTGTACTTTAAATTCTAGTCAGGTAATTATTTAATACCATTTAATTTTTTTTGAGCTAAACCTTGAATTTAAGATGAAATTAGGATATATAATATGTTAAATCCTTTTCCTTGCAATTTATAATATTTCGATCATAATCGAAGGTGATTTTTAACTATTTACTCCATCTTTTAATTACAGGAGAATATTGATGAGTTCCAATCTCAGTAATTCTACGAATGAAAATTTAACACAATCTCTAGGTCTTCTAGAGGAAATTACTGCACAACAAACCACAGCATTAGATCTTGAACACTTTCAGATTCAAGGTTTAAATGATGGTTTTGCTCCAGGTTCGGCTGAAGAAACAGCTTTTTTCTTTGCAGTT
This sequence comes from Prochloraceae cyanobacterium PL24a_bin.78, assembly GCA_028281945.1. GTDB lineage: Bacteria > Cyanobacteriota > Cyanobacteriia > Cyanobacteriales > JANQIW01 > JANQIW01. The sequence continues at coordinate 2,013 of JANQIW010000127.1, read as the reverse complement.
GATATTATAGATAATCTATTAGATCCTGAATTTATACAACAAGATATTCTGATACAGGTAAACTTTGATGATCTAGGACCAAATATTATTGGTACTGGTGGAGGCTCTGTTGTACAAGGTTCTACTCTTACTGGTTTTTTTCAATTTACGTCTGCTACTTCTGGCGCAACATTAATTAGCGATCCTGATATAGCAGAAACAATTATACCTGAAGCAAACTATCCCATAGCACTTGCTAATCAATTACTTAGTCCACAGGATGGTTCTGGAAATCCTGTTAATATTGTCGATATTACTGATGAATTTATTCTTGCCCCTGATTTCCCTGATCAAGAAATCACAATTACTATCAACAATAGTTTAGATAACTTCTTTTTTGGATTAGATGAAACTGCTATTGCTTCTGATGAAATAGATTTTGTTAGTACTATAGTTCATGAAACTATTCATGGTTTAGGCTTTATCAGCAATGCTGAATCTAGTTCTTTTGGTGGGAATCCAAATTTGTATGATACTTTTATTCAAGTAGGAGATGATTTAAGTGGAAATGCAGATTTATTGACTGAATTATCCGGAACAAGTTTTAATAATGCTGTAATTAGTAATAATTTATTCTTTAATGGATCGAATGCTGTAGCGGCAAATGGCGGTGAGGCTGTTAGATTATTCGCTCCTGAACCTAATCAATTTGAAGATCCAAATGATGGTATTCTTAATAATCCAAATGGATTTATAGATGGTTCTAGCATTTCTCACCTTGATGAAGATACTTTTCCACTGGGTGATGAAGATTCTATCGAAACTCCTTTTCTCTCAACAGGAGAAATAATTCGTACTCCAGGTCCTATTACATTAGGTATATTAGAAGATCTGGGTTGGCAGTTTATAGAACCAGTAGCAGTAGATACTGTAGAAGTAATTCTTGATCTCGTAGATCTAGATGGAAGTACTTCTGGAATTCAAGTAGGGGAACAATTCCAGGTAGATGTTAGATTCCAAGATTTAGTTAACGATCAAGCTGTTTTTTCAGGCTTTACAGATATTATTTTTGATAATAGTTTTTTACAGGTAGATGAGATTGTTTTCACTTCAGCTTTTTCATTTTCTCAAATGGGAACTATTGATAATGATGCAGGGATAGTTGATGAAGTCGGTGGAGTGGATGGTTTGACTCCTCCTCCAGATAATTTAGTTTTCTCTCTTCTGATTACACCCATTAGTGCTGGGGATACTGTAATTGCTTCTGATATTCCTGAATCACCTCTGTCTGATATAACTGTTTTTGGAACACCTGAAGGAGATCAACGGGATTTTACTACTTTTGGTAGTCTTGAAGTAACGATCGATCCTCTCCCAAATACTCCTCCAATAGCAGTAGATGATACAGCAACTACAGATGAAGATTCTACTGTTATTATTCCTGTATTAGCAAATGATAGCGATGTTGATATTTCTGATATTCTTAGCATTACAGCAGTAGGTAGTGCAATAGGAATTGTAACCATCGATGGAAGTGATTTAATTTACGATCCAGATGGACAATTTGAATCCTTAGCTGTAGGAGACATTGCAGTAGATACCTTCACTTACACTATCGATGATGGCAATGGGGGAAGCGATACAGCAACAGTTACGGTAACAATTACAGGGGAAAATGACGCTCCAATAGCGGTTGATGACACGGCAACTACAGATGAAGATTCCACAGTTACTATTCCTGTATTAGCAAATGATAGTGATGTTGATATTTCTGATATTCTTAGCATTACAGCAGTAGGTAGTGCAATAGGAATTGTAACCATCGATGGAAGTGATTTAATTTACGATCCTAATGGACAATTTGAAACCTTAGCCGTAGGAGAAAGTACAACCGATACTTTCACTTACACTATTGATGATGGCAACGGTGGGACAGATACAGCAACGGTTACGGTAACAATTGAAGGTGTAAATGACGCTCCAATAGCGATAGATGACACTGCAACTACAGATGAAGATTCTCCTGTTACCATT
>JANQIW010000126.1 GCA_028281945.1 Prochloraceae cyanobacterium PL24a_bin.78 | reverse complement strand
AAAATAAGAATTCTCAATAATTTATCTAAAAACAAATAGCAAACTATCCTCAAAACCCTCATTATATTAAGCTTTGAGCTGCGTCGTCACCCCTTCAGGGCAATTCGTCTATATGCTATTTTTAATCCTCCTTTTTTTACAATGTAGATAGGTTTTTCTGTGGGTTGAGCTTCAGGAATATAAACTACTAAAACATTTTTATTCTCTTTAGTAGCGATTTGTATTTTTGGACGGATAATAACATTAAATTTTTGGGCACAGTGGCTAGTTAAATCTCTTTGAATTTTGTCTAAATTATCAACTCCTGTAATTTCATATTGATTGCTATCGGTATTTTCTGGGGCTTTGATGCCTAAAATTAAGTAACCGCCTTGCAATCCTCGTTCATTGGCAAATGCGCAAATTGTCTCTAGGCAACTTTTCCCTACTTCTGAGCCTTGTTTTACTTCTATTTGTTGACTTTCGTCTTGAGTTGTTAGAAGTTCCCATAATTCATCAAAGGTTAGCATTGAGTTTTTTTATTTTCTCTTTTTAAGACAATATTTCTATTAATTTAGTTATCATCTTATATTTTAAATTAAGTAGCTCAAAAAACCAAGATGCTTGGACTATTTGTACTATCTACAATGTCAAAAAAATTTTGGCAATTTCTCTATTAAGCAATAGTTGTACTTTTATGCCCCTTCTAAAAAGAATATAAATCTATAAGCATATTCATAGCAGTAGAAGTAAGAATTTTATTAACTTCTTTCCAATCCAAACCAGACTTTTCTAATTCCAACTTGCTTTCTTTTTTAATATCATTAGAAATCCATCGTAAAGTATCACCTATTTTTTTGATATCAAATTCCCCACCACATACTTCATATACTGCTTGTTGGATGCGATTTTCTGTCACAAACATCTCAATAAATTCTCTAAAAGTATTTAATTTTTCCGTATCAATTTGAGCAGCTTTTCGAGTTTTATTAACCCGATGTTTTTCCCCTTTAGCTTTAAACATAAGATCTTTATAACATTCTAAATCCACTAAATCTTCCATTATAGGATAAAATACTAACCCTTCTCCTACACCTTTAATGCCAAAAGTTTCTTCCACCCAAGGATCGATTTTTTCAATATCTTTAATCATTTTATTAATAATAGTTGCCGAAAATTTAAGCTGTATTTCATTAATAAAATCAAGCTCAATTCCTTCTCCATAAAAAGGCAAAATAAAAATATCTGGATGATGAGGAAGTATTTCTTGAATCTTTTGAGGGCAGATTTCTAATGTACGATTATCTTCTTCTATCGTGCCATATTGAATAGCAAATACCACAAAAATTTTGCGTTGAATTTCCCCAATAGCAGTGCTACCTTTTTTTTGAATTCCTTCTCCACACCATTCCCCAAAGATAACTAAATGCTTTGATGTTTTAAGCTGTTGAAAATATTCAATATTGTTACTTACCCAAGCAGCAAAACCAATATTATCTTCCTTAAGATTGAGAATTTGATTTCTACTTTGGGCGGCTACTTTTCCATCTTTAAATACTTGAACTCCAGCATTTGTACCATGTAATTTAACTTTAGCATGGTAAATTATTTTGCGTTTTGCTTTAATTATTTTTAGTTTATAAAAGACATTATATAAAGATTCAATGGACGGCCATTTTTGTAAAGATACTGAATTTTGTAACTCCAACATTTTTTTATTTTGCTTAATCTTTGACTTATTAATTTCTACTTTTTAACTCAACAATATAACTTTTAATAATTATAACTTTTAGAGAATCTATCTTTCAGAAATATCTCAAATAATTTAAGAAGATTTTATGTTGAATATAGGAATTAATCAACAAATATATATTATTGCTAATTCTCTTACTTTTTACATCGATCTTTTTATTTTTTACTTAGTCTAATCCCATTCCTTCTACTAGTTGAATAGACAAATTATTAAGAAAATCCTCATCAACTTTATCAGGTAAATCTATATCTTTCTTATCAATAGAATTAATTTCATTGTAAACTTCATTACACTCAACCATCACCTCTTCATAAGGCACATTCCCTAGTTTTACATCCAGTAAAAATTCCCCATCACCAGCCTTTCTTCGATCGACAATTAACTGTTTCTTCTTAATAATTTCTCTACCAGTATAAAGTAACCGTAAAGCATGACTAGCGTGTTTACTATCATAGCCACATTTAGCCTCCAACTCTTGACGTTTAGGATTGCGATTTTTTTTCCATTGCTGATAGTTATTCCACTCTTTTTTAGCACCCAAATATTGACGAGAAGCATAACTAAGCTGCATAAATTCAGAACTAGCATTAGTATATTCCCTCATTTGTTCAATGGCTTCTTCAGGAAATCTATGGTCAAGAAAAACCTGTTTGTAGTCAATTTTTTCCAACAATAACTTTCGTAATTCTTCAGCAGGTTCCAAATATTCAATACAATCCCTTACCACCAACCACAAGAAATAAAAAAAGGCATTTACTTCAGACAAAGATAAAGGTTTGTATAAATTGGTAAAACCAAAATCTTCAGGAAGAGGCTCTTTTTTTGGAGGTTTTAATAACCATTTCCGATGGGTTTCTACCTTACGTAATTGAGCATTAGCATAACCAATATAGCTAGATTTTACCTTTTTAATCAAAAACTTTTCTCTATTTTCGATTAACAATTGAGCCAATGGATGTAAATAAATATAAGAATCTAACCACAACATTTCTTGGATATTAGGGTTAGCATTAATTAGTAAAGACAAATATTTTCTTAATTCATAAATCACAAAATCATTGCCTTCTAACATCTCAAATTTTTCCGTAAAAAACTTAACTTGTTTTAAACCTTTAACCCCCTTTTTATTAGTAAAGACACCTAAATCTCCTTTTCCTTCTAATTGTTCAATTTTTTTTATTCCTAAATAATAAGGTTTGGGGGCAATAAATAAACCTTTAATATCAATATCTGAAACTCCTTCAATTGCCAATCCGTAAGCATAACTGCCTGTAGTAGCCAGTAGTAAAAATCTATTATCTAAATTAAACATTATCTTGAAACTCTTTAAAATATACTGTCTTGTATTATAATATATTTTTTGAGAGAATTATAACCAAAAATCTATTGCTTGATAAATATTCTAGTTTGGGTATTATTTTTAATAACAATCAAATTGATCTTTAACTTTTTCATCCTTGACTTTTAGGAGAATTATTGTTTTAATAAAATCAATTATTTCATGAGTCTATAAGAAAAATTAAAGGTCAAAAAACCCTTAGGATCTCAATAATTAAAAAAACTTTAATAATAAAATAAATATGGACTGGACAACGCCACTATTATCCCTCCAAACTGATTTTCTCAAAAGACTGAAATCAGGAAAAGTATTACACTGTGATCTTGAAGCCCATCATAGTGAATTAAATATTATTTCAGGGGAAAAGTTAACAAAGATCAAACAAGATAGTCGAGAATTAGTTCGCAAATATAAAAAACTAGAATTAGAAAATTTCTTTATAGAAAAAGTTAAAGAAAAGTTAGGTGAAACAATTTTAGAAAAAACCTTAGGAGATTTAATCACAAAAATTAATGATTTAGAAGAAGATAATAATACAAAAAAAGATAAACTAATAAACTTTACCGTAAGTTACAATTCAGAAGTTACAATAAAAGTAAAAACAACTACTGGAGATATGAATACAATTCGTTGGTGGATTGATAAAAAAGAAGTAGAGAACACAAATATTATAGTATTTATTTGGATTAAAGATGAAATAAAAGAAGAATATGAAAAATATGAAGTTTTTTTAGCAGGATTCTTGCCAACAGAAATTATGAACACAACCCATAGAAAAGAATCATATAGTGCAAGTGAGTTATTATATGGAGGTGGATTGCGTAGTTATCTAGAAAATATATCTACTAAATTACCAGATTATGTCAGCATAGGACAGAAATGTTTTGGCTTAGGAGATTACCAAACTGCCTTAGACAACTATAATGAAGCTTTACAAATTAATCCCAAAAATGCCAATATTTACTTGCGGAGAGGAAGAACATATTATTATCAAGGAGATCGAGAAGCAGCCTTATCAGATTATAGCGAAGCAATTAAATTAAACCCCACAGATAGCTACGCTTATTATAGTAGAGGAATTATTTTATCTGAAACAGGAGATAAAAAAGGAGCAATTAGGGATTATACCAATGCCATCAAATTTAATCCAACCGAAGCCCACCCATACTACAATAGAGGGAAAGTCTTAGCAGAAATAGGAGACTATCAAGGTGCCATTTCCGATTATACTCAAGCAATAAAAATTAATCCCAATGATGCCTATGCTTTTTATAACCGAGGAAAAGTTCGTTATCAAATGGGAGATAAAGAAGGAGCATTAGCAGATTACAATAACGCCATCCAAATCAACCCCAAAGAAACCCCACAGTCAAATTTAACTCTAGAAACAGTGGAATTTGAAGTAGCAACTTTAGGCATAAGAGGAAAAGAAGAAAAACGATCGATCTACGAAGCCAAAGTACTTAGTGTAAATTTAGGAGAGAATATCAAGCTAAAAATGATATACATTCCGGCAGGAAAATTGATGATGGGTGCACCTCAAACAGAAGATGAATATACACCCAAAGAAGGGCCTTGTCATGAAGTAATTATTTCACCCTTTTTCATGAGTAAATATCCTATTACTCAGATTCAATGGCAAATAGTAGCTAACTTTCCTCAAGTCAATTATCCTCTCAATCCAAATCCATCAGAATTTAAAGGGCCACGTAATCCAGTAGAAAATATCTCTTGGTATGAAGCAGTAGAATTTTGCGATCGTCTATCTCAAAAAACAGGAAGTTTCTACCGTCTTCCCACCGAAGCAGAATGGGAGTATGCTTGTCGAGGAGGAAGCACCACTCCTTTTCACTTTGGATTTACAATTACTCCAGAATTTGTCAATTATGACGGTAAATATATGTATGGATTAGCCGCTAAAGGATTATATAGAGGTCAAACAACTCCTGTAGGATCTTTTAGTCCTAACAGTTTTGGCTTATATGATATGCACGGAAATGTTTGGGAATGGTGTTTAGATCACTGGCATAATAACTATGAAGGAGCACCTACTGATGGAAGTGCTTGGATAAGTGCTAATCAAAAACCCTCTCGTGTCAGACGTGGTGGCTCTTGGTATAACAAAGCAGGAAGTTGTCGAAGTGCACATCGCAATTCATGTGAACCAGAAAAAACCTATAATTACTTAGGATTTAGAGTAGTCAAAGTAGAATCAGAAGAAATTTTTATGCCTAACTCATCTCAAACAGAACAAGATATTTTATAAACGCAAATTTAAAGAGATGGAATTGATATAAAAAAGGTAATTAGTAGAATAGATTACCAATTACCAAGATCAATATCTAATTATGAGAATTAAGAAAATAACAATTTAAACAATCGCAGCCATCTTAATCTCATTATTGGCTAAAATATTTTGTAACTCTTCACCATCAACACTTTCTTTATCAATTAACATTTGAGCTAATTCATCAAGAATCTTACGATTTTCAACCAAAACTTCTTTCGCACGACTGTAAGCACGATCGACTAACTTGCGAACTTCCTCATCAATAGAAGCAGCAGTTTGATTAGAGAAATCCCGATCGGAAGCAATATCACGACCTAAGAAAACATTACCATTTTGACGACCTAAAGCCACAGGACCCAAAGAATCGCTCATGCCAAAACGAGTAATCATTTGACGAGCCACCCGAGTAACCTGTTGTAAATCATTAGAAGCACCAGTAGTGACCTCTTCTTCCCCAAAAACGATTTCCTCAGCAATACGCCCGCCGAGAGCCACTGCCATTTGATTTTGAAGATAACTACGAGAATAAAGTCCAGATTCCATGCGATCTTCGCTAGGAGTAAACCAAGTTAAACCACCAGCTTGGCCACGAGGAATAATACTGATTTTTTGAATAGGATCATAATCAGGCATTAAAGCACCCACCAAAGCATGGCCTGCTTCATGATATGCCACCAAAGTTTTGCGCTTTTCGCTCATTACTCGGTTTTTCTTCTCAGGCCCAGCTAAAACCCGATCGATGGCATCATTAATCTCATCCATAGAGATTTCTGTTAAATTGCGACGTGCTGCTAATATAGCTGCTTCATTGAGCAAATTAGATAAATCTGCACCTGTAAAACCTGGCGTACGACGGGCAATTTTATCCAAATCTACATCGCTAGCTAAAGTCTTACCACGAGCGTGTACATTCAGGATTTCTTGACGACCCGCATAATCAGGACGATCTACCACAACTTGACGATCGAAACGACCTGGACGTAATAAAGCAGCATCAAGAACATCAGGGCGGTTAGTAGCAGCAATAATAATGATTCCAGTATTACCCTCAAAACCATCCATTTCCGTTAATAACTGGTTAAGAGTTTGTTCCCGTTCATCATTACCACCACCTAAACCGGCACCTCTTTGACGGCCCACGGCATCAATTTCATCGATAAAGACAATACAAGGGGCATTTCCTTTAGCCTGCTCAAATAAATCTCTTACCCTAGAAGCACCAACCCCGACAAACATTTCTACAAATTCTGATCCTGAAATAGAAAAGAAAGGTACACCTGCTTCTCCAGCAACGGCACGAGCCAATAAAGTTTTACCAGTTCCGGGAGGCCCTACTAAAAGTACTCCTTTGGGGATTTTTGCTCCAATTGCAGTAAAGCGATCGGCATTTTTCAAGAAATCAACTACTTCTGTTAATTCCAACTTAGCTTGTTCAATTCCTGCCACATCCCCAAAAGTCACTTGAGTCTGAGGTTCCATTTGCACTCTGGCTTTTGACTTACCAAAGTTCATTGCTTGAGAACCGGTACCACTTTGTGCTCTTCTTAGTAATAAAAATAGTCCTACTAAAATTAAAATTGGTAGAATTAAACTGCTTAATGCTCTGAATAAGAAACCATCATTACTTTGAGGTTTAACGGCAAATTCTATATTATTTTGGGAAAGAATATCGATTAATTCTGGATCTGGAGGTAAATTTACGACAATTGGTGCGCCGCCATTGGGATTAGGAACTTCTGCTGTAGATAAATCTGCACTTAAAGCTACTCTTCCGATTTCGTTAGAAGAATTTTCTACTTTATTAATAAATTCACTGTATTTCCAGACTTCTCTGCCTGAAGGTTGATTATCTAATAGCATAGTTGCAAGAGCTACCACTACTATTGCTAATAGTGCATATAGCCCTGCATTCCGCCATTTTTTATTATTACCGTTTTTGCTCACGCTTATTTTCTCCTAGGATTCTAATTATCTCAAATTAATTAAATCTGCTTTTCTTAGTTCTATGTTAACTTATGTTAACCTGTTTCAGAAACCCTTGAGTAGAGTTTCCCTTAATTTATTGTAATTTCCATTTTCTATTTTTGGTTCATGGGTATCTACAGGGATAACATAGGGAGTTTCCCTTGGGCTAAAGGTTTCTGCTGTTTTTATTTGTTTTTGAAGTAGATCTGAGGTGGCATCTGAGATATCGTGTTTACGTGATTCTAGACGTTTTTCTAATATTTCTAGAGGTGCTTGACAATGGATAATTTTTAAGGGAATTTGATGTTTTTTCGCGGCTTCAATGGCATCAATTCTTAATTTTCTACGATCATATTTAGCATCGAGAATCACCCAATATCCTGCTTTAGTTAAACTAATTCCCAAATTTAAGAGATAATCGTAGGTTTTCTGATTCATAGAAGGGGTATAAATAGATTGATTCCCTTTTTCGTGAAGAGGTATTTTGGCTATATGTTTCCTAGTTGCATCGGAGCGAATTTGAATTGCACTGAATTTTCTGGCTAACTCCTTAGCTACAGTGGTTTTTCCTGAACCGGATAAACCTGACATTAAGATTAATTTTCCCTGTTGTGGTTGGGTATATTGCCAAGCTTGTTGATAGTATTGGGCTGCAACTTTTGCTGCATTTTCTTTTTCTTGATTTGAAATGTTGGCATCATCTAAGAGGAAAGAGGTTACTTTTGCTCTAACGTAGGCTTGTCTACTTAAATATAATGGCAATACTTCTAAACCTTGGTAATCTCCTGTTTGTTCTATATAGGTATTTAAAAATATATTAGCAAATTCTTTACTGCCTCCCCCTTCTAAATCCATTACGGTAAAGGCGATATCATACATTACATCTACAAATCGAAATGGTTCATTAAATTCAATACGATCGAATAGTTGGATTTTATTGTGCCAGAAACAAATATTTTTGAGATGCAAATCCCCGTGACATTCTCTAATTTTTTCGGTTTCTTTTCGTTTAATAAATAAATCTGTTTGATTTTGAAAAAATTTATCGGTGAATTGTTTAGTTTCTTGATATTGTTGTTGAGTTTGAACTATGCCAATATATTTTTCTGTGCTTTTATAATTATCATCGATGGATTTTTTTATTTGAGAAATTGTACCAAAGCTACGAATATATTCATTAGTGATGGTATTTTCATGAAATTTAGCAACTACTTTCCCCAATTCTTCTAAATGTTCTTCTTTAAGATTCCCTGTTTCAAACATCTTAATTAAAAGATTTTCTTGAGGAAATTGCCGCATTTTTAAGGCATATTCTACTGGATAGTTACTTTCAGATAATTCTTTTGATAATTGATAGATATCACCTTTTTTAGTTATAGTTACAATCTCTAAATAAATTTCTGGTGCTACTGGTTGGTTAAGACGTAATTCTTCTTGTAAAAAGTGCTTGCGTTTCTCTAAACTAGAGAAATCTAAAAACCCAAAATTAACTGATTTTTTCAGTTTATAAACATAATCTCCTGTTAGTAAGACATAAGATACATGAGTTTGAATTAACTTAATTGGTGTTTCTACCGGGTGATTATAAAATTCCGGTTGCTGCATTTGTTCAATTAAATCATTTGATGTCATTTGTAATAAAAAATAAATTAAATTTCTTGAAAGTTAAAAGAAAATAAGGCTTTTTGTTTTCATCGCAGTAATAGTAATATCAATGCCAAATAAACATTATCTCAAAAGCCTACTATTAAACCTAATTTAATAGTTGATTGTTAATTATCAAATATCCATTGCTAAGTAGGTAAGTACAATTAAATAGAAAAATGCGTCATCTTATATTTCTTTGTTTAACTTAGGATTTTGAATTTCTATTTTAAAAATTTTTTTGCCTACCTACTTATAAGTTATCTTTTAACTTTAACAAGAAATTTCTAAGAAAGAGATTAAACCCTAACTTCTAAATTTATTTTTGTTTGTTGTAATAATCGTTCTTTTACCATATTGATATAGTCACTACGGAACTTTCTTAACATATAATCACGAGAATCTTTTTGTTTTAAATCCATCCAAGCTTGTTGTTTTTTAATTTTGGTAGATTCTTTAGCATTTTGAATCATTTCTTCAGTGATTTTAGCGGAAGCTTTGGTCATAAATTTATAACCATATTCTTCCATATATTTAGCGGTTAAAGTTTCAATGATTTCAATTTCTTCTATAGTTAAATCTCTTTTAAATTTGTCAATATATGCTGTAATTGGACGAGAAGCATTAGTTTGCCATAAAGCGGATAAAGTAGAGATTTTTTGTGCTTCTGATGAGGCAGAAACATCAAGCATAGAGTCTAAAAATTCCATGCCAAAAAAGTTACAAATCTTTTTAAGAATCAATTCTTGGTTTGTTAAAAAATCTTCATAACGAATGGTTAAAACTCTGTCAGGATATTTTTCTATTAAAGCTTTGGCTTCATCGTAAGCAGACATCCAAGTTAAAGTATTTAATACTGTATCAAAATCATGAATGATGGCTTTATTAATGCTACTGATTTGAGCACGTGGATCCCGAACTACATTTAAAAACTTGATATTGTCGAATAGAGAAATTAATTCTTCAGCATAATAGATATTATCTAAAGATTTATCCATAATTATTTTGGCATTATGGACTTTGCCAGCTTGGAATAACATTTCCCAAGCAACCATATGTGGGCTACGAGGGCGATCTTTGATGGCTTCAAAAATGGTAACTGGATCTAATGCTACGTTTTTCCACTTAACCATGGTGGCATTTTGTAATCCTATTAGATCAACTATTAGTTGAAAGTACGCATTATCATCATTAAGATCACCATATAATCCTATTAAAGGCATAAAATCTACAATATGTAGGGGATAAGGAGAATAGAAATCTGGAGAAAAATTCAAACGAAGTCGTAAAGCATGACTACTACAACGACGGATGGGGATCATTAGAACTGGTTGAACTTGAGATGCTGACATTTTGATTACTCCTTATATTCACGTAGAATCTGCTATAAAAGATAAAGTTTTATCAATATTTTGAGGTAAATACTATCAAGCTTTATCTCTGTAGATTATTATATCTTAAATTTAAGATTTTGATCACTTTTTCTCATATCAATTTTTTCTTATATATAGATTACTTGGCTTTTTATCTTATTTTTGGTAGACTTATCCTAAAATATAAGCTAGTAAATAAAATAATTTTAGAAGCACAAAAGATTACTAAAAGGATTTTTAAAGGATTTTTAAAGGATTGTTAAAAAGATAAAATCAAAATTGTAACTCTACCGTTGTTTTAGAATTATCGTTCAATCATAATCCTAAATCCGGTTCTAATATGGTTTTTCTTTAATAGTAATCAGCATTGAGAGGTGAATGGGGGGGTTGGTGATGGTTTTTATGTGGATGGTTTCTTTTAAGAATGGGGAGAATGGGGGATTGGGAGGAATGGGGGAGAAAAAGAGTGTATCTTTACTGAAAGGGTGACAATCCGCTTAAAAGCCTTACAAGGCAATAGTTTCAAGGATTGAGTGCACTATTCGTTTCTATGGCTTATTGAGAATACCTTGAT
>JANQIW010000123.1 GCA_028281945.1 Prochloraceae cyanobacterium PL24a_bin.78 | reverse complement strand
CGTAATAATAATGGATATTCAAAGTTTATTTATAATCGTATTTCCTACCTTTATTAAAAATGCGCATACCCTATATCTAGGGTCTTTGCGAAAGTCCTGAATATATTTTGCTTTAATAGTAGTAGGTATTGAGGCTAAGAGTGGGAGAGTGGGAGATGGGGAGATGGGGAGATGGGGAGATGGGGAGTGGGGAGAATCTTGAGACAAGGGAGTTGCTTAAGATAAGGGAGTTGCTTAAGACAAGGAAGACAAAGGAGACAACGAAGACAGAGGAGAAATTTAGTGCATCTTATTACTTATTACTTATTACTTATTACTTCTTACTTCTTACTTAATTAAGGTTGCATTATTTTGTCAAATATTGTATTATAACAGTAGTTAACAAAAAATATAAATTAATCAATGCCTTATCAACAATTAGAGATAACAACACCCAAACCAGTATTATCATGGGCCAATCACAGCTTAAAATCTGAAGAAACTGCCATGGCAAAAAATGTGGCATCCCTTCCGTTTGTATTTAAACATGTAGCATTAATGCCAGATGTGCATTTAGGGAAAGGGGCGTTAGTAGGTTCCGTAATTGCCACCAAAGATGCTATCATTCCAGCGGCGGTTGGGGTGGATATCGGTTGTGGTATGGCAGCCATCAAAATGCCATTTAAAAGCGACAAACTTGAGGGAAAACTCAAAAAAATTCGTCAAGATATCGAAGCTGCTATCCCTGTGGGTTTTAATGAAAACAAAAACATTGAAAAATCTGTGACTAACTGGCAAGGTTGGGGGGATTTTAAAAATTTACATCAAGGAGTGAAAGATATTGATACCAAAGCCATGAAGCAAATGGGTTCCCTTGGTGGTGGTAATCATTTTATCGAAGTGTGCCTTGATAGTGAAGAGTATATTTGGCTTATGCTCCATTCTGGTTCTCGTCATATCGGGAATAAGTTAGCTCAATGTCATATTAATACAGCTAAAGATTTGGCAAGATTAGCAGAAGTTCACCTTAAAGATCAAGATTTAGCTTATTTTATCAAAGGTACTCCTGAATTTAAGGCATATTGGCATGATTTACAATGGGCACAAACCTATGCTCGTTATAATCGTGATGTGATGATGGCTCGTTTTAAGAAAATTGTGGAGAAACATATAGCTGGTGGGAAAGCAACTAAGCCTTTATTATCAGTTAACTGTCATCATAATTATGCTGAAAAAGAGGTGCATTTTGATGAGGAAGTTTATATTACTCGCAAAGGTGCCGTTAGGGCGAGGGAAGAAGACTATGGGATTATTCCTGGATCTATGGGAGCGAAATCTTTTATCGTTAAAGGAAAGGGAAATATCCATAGTTATTGTTCTTGTAGTCATGGTGCAGGTCGTTTAATGTCCCGTAGCAAGGCTAAAAAACATTTTTCTTTAGACGATTTAATTCAACAAACTAAAGGGGTTGAGTGTCGTAAGGATTCAGGGGTTTTAGATGAAATACCTGGTGCTTATAAGCCTATTGATGAGGTAATGAATCAACAATCTGATTTAGTCGAAATCGTCGCTACTATTAAACAAGTGCTTTGTGTAAAGGGATAATTGTGATAAATTAATCAAGCAGAGTTTATAAAATAAGTATCTTTGCTTATTTTTTATTCATTTAAATAGTAAAAAGCAACTTAAAAATGTAAATACAAAAAAAAGGTAAAAAAATATGAAACCATTTAACATTTATGACGAAAACAATGCCCCAGAAGCATCACGTGAAAACCTCGCTCAAGCTAAAGCAGAATTTGGTATGATTCCCAACCTAGAAGGGGTGATGGCTGAAGCACCGGCATTACTTGCCTCTTATATCGAAAGCTGGGGCGCATTTGATCAAACCAGCCTGTCTCCTATCGAACGACAAGTTGTCTACCTTACAGCCAATTTTGAGAATAACTGCGAGTATTGCGTGCCTTGGCATACTAAGTTGGCACAAATGGCAAAGATGCCAGAAGAAGAAATCCAGAATCTACGAAATGGCAGAAGTCTCAAGGATTCCAAGCTTAACGCCCTCCATCAATTTACTAAAACTATGGTACGCACCCGTGGTAGTATTGCACCAGCAGATTTAGAGGCATTCTTAGAAGCAGGTTATAGTGAACAACAGGCTTTAGAAGTTATCCTTGGCATTGCCATTAAAGTTATGAGTAACTATACCAATGCACTGGCACAAACTCCTCTGGATAAACCAGTTCAAAAGTTAGCTTGGGTTAAGCCTTCTTTACGTGCACCTAACCCAAAATCAGGAAATATCTAATACTTAGAAACAGTATCTAAATACACTCCACCATCAACCGTGTATTAGGAAGAACATCAAGTATAGGTATAGGATAAGTAGGATCTGTAACTTTATTTACAGCATTAATAGCCGATACTACTGCACCCTCTTGCCATCCCGGTAAAGCAGAAAGCTGATCCCCAACAATATAGAAATTTTGATTCCCATTGGTAAGATTATTGTAGTAAAATGCCTGATTTTCACCAAGAGTACTCCAATCAGCCCAACCACCTTTAATATGGGCAATATTTTGCCAAGCAATAGCTAAACCATGTTTCATGCCATTGCCAAATTCTTCACCTCCTAAGTTTTTTGCACCTTGTCGTGCCAGCACCAAACGTTCTTGTGGAGGTAAATTACCCCAATTTCTGGCAACATTTCGGAAATTGTAAGCCCCAGTCAATACTCCTAATTCACCATGATAATTATCAGATGGATACCAGATTTGGACAATTTCATCGCTACTCCAAGAAATTCCACCAAAAATAGGAACATCCCCAGGGCCTTTAGCTTGTTGCCATAAATTACGGTTTGCTTGCCAGCCTACTTTGGTAGTATCTGCTAGAAACTTAGGTTGATCATCACTGACATTATATTGTGCTTCATATACTGCATGTAATGCGTTTTTGAATTCAGGTTTAAAATGATCGTCATTCAATACCCCTCTCAAGAGAGGAATAGGAACATTGCTGAAACAATATTTTGCTTCTATGGTATTTTCTGTAGTACCTTGTTGGTAGGTAATAGTATATTTTTCTGTAGCACTATTATAACTAATGTTCTTCACAACAGCACCCAAACGAATATCCCCTCCAAGTGCTTCCACTCGATCTTTAAAAGCATGAACAACTTGATCCATTCCCCCTACAGGCTGAAACAAAGTGGGTTGCCAGAGAAAATCTATTGGCTGATAGAATGAAGTTCCTCTTGCCCAAAATTCTGAATCTAGTAATTCTTCAAGGGGTAAAGGATTTTCTCTTTCTCCTGGCATTACCCCTGGTAATACTTTATACCCCGATCGATCAGATCCTAAGTACTTACCTCGATCTTCTCCCGTTGGTTGGAGAGCACCAAATTTTTCTAACAATTCCTTAAAATTATCAATCTGATCTGAGGATAAATTAGGAAAATTACTAGAGTTCAAAAAGCGGAATAACTCCTGAGAAATCCATCCACGTGTATCATTAGCAAAACGTCGATTTGGCAAAGAAGTATTGTTAAAATCTCCTTCCATGTAAGTTAAGTTAGAGCGACTATCCATCACATAAACTTCTAAAGGGACATTAAAACGCTTTAGATAATCCAAAAGATGTGTGTGTGCAGAAGGTATTCTTCCAGGTCCAGCATTTAAATAGGGTGGATATGGTTCATTAGTTTCTGTCTCAAATTCACAGATTTGCACTTCATATCCTTCTTCTGCAATTGTATCTCCAGGACGCACAGAATAGTTTCTTCCACCTACTCGATCGTTCGCTTCCAAAATCACACAACTACAACCAATTTCATTGGCAAGCAACTCATAAGCAGTGGTTAAACCTGCAACCCCTGCCCCAATAATTACAGCTTGTTCACCTTGAGCACAATTTTTATTGGGAACTTCAACTTTATCTCGACAGGTTTTTAAATATTCACTAATTGCCACTGTGGTAGAGGCTGCCCAAGCAGATGCATTAGGATTTGCTTCAAAAAAGCTATGTCGATCGAGTTGTTTCGTTCTTTTACCCATTTTTTAATACCTCAATGTTCCAATTTTTCTCGAATATAGATGAAATCTTAATTGTTTATTAAGATCTGACAAGTTTACAGTTTTCTCTTTACTAGAATAGAATGTTTCATCTACTTTTATACTCTCATAGAATAGTC
>JANQIW010000122.1 GCA_028281945.1 Prochloraceae cyanobacterium PL24a_bin.78 | reverse complement strand
CGTAATAATAATGGATATTCAAAGTTTATTTATAATCGTATTTCCTACCTTTATTAAAAATGCGCATACCCTATATCTAGGGTCTTTGCGAAAGTCCTGTATCAGTAAAATCAATTTTGATTTCGATCCCATTAACATTTAAGTCTAAGTTGCCAAATAAAGTGGTATCACGAACATCTTCAATAGCACCAAAGGGAAGGATTTGAGAGAGAAAAGACTCACCAGCATTGGAGACAATCTCTGTATTACCTCCACCAATGGCAGTGACATTGAGACTAAAGATAACATCGTCAGATGGAGGAATAAATCCATCTGTAGCTCCAACTTCATCCACAATACCATTGAGATTATTGATCGTTCCTGTTTGGGAGAAATTGTAGTTAGGAGAATAGATAATCTCGTTTACTTCTAAGATATTATTGTCAAATTCGATATCAGTAAAACCTGAAAAGATAGATTGATTATTCACTAAATCATGGAATCTTACATCAATCAGGAATTCTTCTCCAATAACAATACCAGGAATATTATCCAATTCTAATAATTCTAAACTTACTTCTACTTCAGGCACAGGAAGCTGACTATTTTCTACTACTAAATTGAAAGTATCGCTAACAGATGTATTCTCTGTATCTGTTGCAGTAATGGTAATATCATAATCACCAACCGTATTATTAGTAGGAGTACCAGTAATTATTCCTGTGGATGGTGAAATACTCAATTCAGAAGGTAATCCTGTAGCACTATAAGTAAGGGAATCACCGTGAATTAAATCGTCATCAGAGAAATCACTACTGACATCTAAACTAAATGCTTCATCTTCGGTTGCAACAGAATCGGAAATAGGAGTAATTAATTCAGGAGCATCGTTAACATTTACAGCGTTTAAGGTAAAGGAGTTACTGGATATAGCAGCATTAGAATTATCAGTAGCTATTACCTGAATAGGATAAAAAGTATCAGCTTCATCATTAGTAATAATTCCACTGATTACACCTGTTTGTTGATTGATATTTAAACTACTTGGTAATCCTGTTGCTGAGAAAGTTAATCCATCGCCATGAATAGTATCCTCATCAGAAAAGAAACTAGCAGTATTTAAACTGAATGAAATATCTTCAGTAGCGACTTGATTAGGAATAAAACCATTAAATATTGGTGAGTCATTAACATTTTGAACTGTCAAAGAAAAATTATCAGTTGCAAATTCACCATCAGGAGTTCTTGCAATGACCACAACATTATAACTTCTATTGGCTTCGCTATTAGTTGGAGTACCGCTAATTACTCCTGTTTGTTGATTGATATTTAAACTACTGGGGAGACCTGTTATGGTATAAGTAATAGGATCTGAGTCAGGATCATTAAAATTATTGCTAACATTCAAGCTAAAAAAGCTATCTTCAGCAGCAGTTTGAGAACCAATGGGACTAATTCTTTCTGGAGGTTCGTTACAATCTGCTAAACCTAAATGTGCAGCAACACTACTACAAGGTGCTTGGACAATAGCAATCAAATCATCATCATCACCGGAGGTATTATCTTGAAGAACCCATGTTCCTGAATCCATTTCTCTGACATATAGATTGGTTAAACCACCTCTATCTATGGTATCTAGGCTACTCCAGTCTTCGATAATAACATGATTTCCGCTTGTTCCTGCTATACCATCATTAAAACCGTGACTGATTATAAAGAGATCAGATCCCTCTCCACCTGTCCATTCATCTTTTCCTCCATCATTAAAGCCAGGATTTCCATTAATTCCAGACGCAAAACGATCTGCTCCTGCTCCACCGAAAAGATAATCGTCTCCTTGTCCACCGAAAAGAGTATCAGACCCATTTCCGCCCTCAATACTATCGTTTCCAGCTCCACCTCCTAAATTATCAGCTTTATCTTTTCCTAAAACAATGTCATTTCCTTCGCCTCCACGGATAGTGTCATTTCCGTCACCACCTCCAAGAATATCATCTCCAGCTTCACCAAAAATTTGATCGTTTCCAGCAAAGCCTTGAACAGAATCATCACCTCCTCCTGCAAAAATCTCATCATTTCCGCTAGTTCCATCTATATTATTATCACCATCACCACGTTGTATGAAAACCATTCTTTATTCCTCCAATTTATTAATTATTAATTTTTTTTCTTTGTTAAAATTTGGAAATAAATTATTTATTCAAACAATTTATTTTTATTCCATTTTCTAATGATTTGTTGCTATTTTCTTAAAAAAAAAGATATGAATCTGAAGCAGATTACCAATTGGTAATTGTAAAGACAAGATATTTCTTAACTTTTGTTCTTCAATGTATTTTCTAATCTTTTTATTGAGAATATTTAATTCTTGAAATCATAAAATAGCTTTTAAATTTACTATCAAAACTTTGTCAAGTATTTATAAATTGCTTTTAATTGTTTAAATTATAGAAAAATACCGATTAAAAAAGTATATTTCTACTAATATTTGTTAATATCCATAGTTACTAGAACAATTAGGATCACTAGATGCCAAGCAATTCTCTAACCTACCTTCTCCACGGCGGTATCTTTCTGCTTCAAACTCTGCACGTCGTAACTGTTGATATTGCTGACGAGTCAAGCCATTGCCATATCTTTGTGTATTGTTTTGATTGCGATAATTCCGTCTTCTCATACCCTCTTGGTAAAAATGGAGAAGGTTATTGCATTGTTGTGGAGTAAGCCCTCCTTTTTTTCCAAATAATCCTGCGATTCCGTAAACAAGTTGGGCTTCATCAGTGCAATGAGTATTTAGTAAAACTCCGGCTTCTTCTAGAGTTATTTGTTGAGCGATTGCTGGTAGAACATTTATTCCCAATAATCCAGCTATCATTAGTGCAGAAGTAATAATATGTTTTTTCATGATTTTCAGATTGAACTATTTTTTTTTCTGACAATCAAATATTGGAAAAAGAAAGTAGGATTTATGCAGTTTGAAAGTTGGTTTTCTCAAAAAAAAAAGACTATTTTTGAAAGTTCTCAAATTTAAATAATAGTAGAGTTAAATTTTGATATTGATGGTCTTATCTTTCTATAAAAATCCATATAAATCATGTTATTCAATAATTTTACTCTAACTTCATTTCTCAATATTACAAGCAATATTTCTACCATTTTTAATTTTAAAATCAATCAAAAATTTTTTTCAATTTCAAAAAAAAATTTATTTTCCAACACTTCTCTATGGGAGATATTTGTTATTAACAATGCTAGAAATAGATTATTATTTAAAATCTTCACAACATAAGTCTTAAAAGAAGATAATCACTACAAAATTTACTTTTAACTATTTCACTATTTTAGAAAATTGAGATGAGATTAACCAATGGCAAAAAAATTTTGAGATTTAAATATTATTAAAAATTTTTCTAATTTTAGATTTGACAAAAATTGCAATCTAAGATAATAATTAATTCAATACTTTTTATGATAAAAATTTTTTAAATAATCAAAAAAAAAACAATGAAATGGGTTAAAAAATCAGAGAAAATTCTTTTCTTCCTCTTAGGTGGAGTAAGTTTAGTGGTTTTTAAAACAGTCGTATTAGCTCAAAATGTCATACCTGATGCTACTTTGGGAGATGAAAACTCCATTGTAACACCTATTGATGCACAAAATGATCGCATTGATGGTGGCGCAATTCGCGGGAATAATCAATTTCATAGTTTCGATCGATTTGATATACCAGAAGAAAGAGGAGTTTATTTCTCTAATCCAACAGGAGTAGATAATATATTTACTAGGGTTACAGGAGGAAATTCTTCTAATTTATTTGGAACTTTGGGTGTATTAGGAGATGCTAATTTTTATTTTATTAATCCTCAAGGTGTTATTTTTGGTCCTAATTTTGAGTTCGATGTAAATGGATCGGTGGTTATAAGTACCGCAAAACGGTTTATTTTCCCTAATGAGGGTTTTTTTAGTGCGATAAATCCTGAATTACCTCCTCTTTTAAACATAAATGTAGATGTACCAATTGGGTTGCAATTAGGAGAAAATGGGGCAATTATTACAGCGGCTGATTTAGAAGCAGGAAAAAATTTAACTTTAGTAGGGAATACGGTAGTTACTACAGGAAATTTATCTACTCCTCAAGGATCTGTAAGTGTTGCAGGTGTAAACGATAATTCCGCTGTGGTTCAATTGGATGAAACAGGAAAAATTGTAGAGATCCTTCCTTCTTCTCATGATAGTAATTCTAATTCATCAACTACATCTTTATCTGAATTGGTGGAAGCTGGAGGGAAGGAAGTTGGATTGATAGTAAATAATTCTGGAGAAGTTGAATTAACCAATACTGAGACGGTAGTAAATGTTGGAGATGTAATACTGGCAGGTAATTTTTCCATTGTATCTCTAGAAGCAGAAGAGGTTAATTTATTCGCTACTAATAATCTAATTCTGCTAGATACTATCATCGAAACTTATTCTAATTTAAATTTATTTGCAGAAAACTCAGTTCAGATTAGAGATAGTATAAATTCTCCTTTTATTGCAGCAGCAGGAGGAAATTTATTGATTCAAGGGGATGAAATTGTCGATATTTTTGCTTTGAATCATCCTAATAGTGGGTTAATTTCAGGTGGAAATCTAACTTTACGATCGGGTAATCCTGTAATTGGAGATGCTCGTTATTGGAGTTATGGAGATTTCCAAATAGAAGAATTAGATGGAAATTTAGGAAGTTTATTCAGTCCAAACGATCCAATAATTCGTTCCTTAGGCAATGTGAATTTTAGTAGTTATACTGGTGCATCTTTACATATTATTGCAGGAGGATCGGTAAATATTAATAGTATAACGGTGAATTCTGGTATTGAAGGTGGAACAGAAGGAGTAGATTTTATTCAGGAAACCATTACTTTATCTAATGGCAGAACTTTAGATATTGATGGTAGTGCCCAGGCAACGGTTGATATTAGGGCAGGAGTAAACCCAGAAGAAATAGGGATACCAGGATTTACAGGGGTAGATTTAGTGGATGTCATAAATCCTTCTCCTGATCTTAATTTACCTGCCACCAGTGCCGATATAAATATTGGAAATATTGTAATTAGTGAATCAGATGGGCAAGTTTTGATTACAAATCAGTATGAAGCCAATAACTCTTTACCTGGAGGAGATATTAATATAGGAAATATAGATGAAAATGGTGATGATGTTAACATGGGTGGAAATGGCATTGCTGTGCAAAGTTTTGATGGGAATGGCAGTGATGTTACCATAGATTCACGTGGAGATTTTAATCTAAAAGGTGATATTCAAACCGATTCTTTGGGAATAGGAGAAGGAAATGCAGGTGATGTTTTAATCCTCGCAGCAGGAAATGTAACCTTAGATGGCACGGAAATAACTGCTAATATTGGTTCTCAAGCTATTGGCGATGTTGGCACGATCGAGATTTTTGCCAATTCGGTTTCTTTTAGTAATAATGCTCAATTAGAAGCAGGATTTTTTAGTGGAGGGCAAGGAAATGGAGGATTAATCTTCATTGAGGCTACGGATTCTGTCTCTATTAGTGGCAGTGGATTGTTTGGTGACACCATTTCAGGATCCATCGGCAATACTAGTCATATTGAAATTAGAGGTAATTCTATTTCTATTACTGATGGTTCCCTCTTAGTTACAGATAATGAAGGAGTAGGAAATGCAGGTGATATTTTAATTCAAGCTACAGGATTGGTGAGGTTTGAAAACAGCAGTATTGGTGCTAATATAGGTTCTGGAAGTGGAGCTTTTGCTATAGGTAATGTGGGCAATATTACCATTGAAGGTAGTTCAGTTTCATTAATTAACCCAGATATACAAGCAGGAATTTTTGGTGGCGCAGAAGCAATTACCTCCGGTACCGTTTCCATTGAAGCTACTGATTTAGTGGAAATTCAAGGGCCACCTGAAATTGTTGATAATAATCTTGATAATGGAATTTTTGTTAATGTTGCTCCCGAAGGAGTGGGAGATAGTGGTGATATTAGTATTATTACCCCTAATCTTAGCATAAGAGATAATATTGCATTAAATGCTCAAAGTGCTGGAAATGGTAATGGTGGGGAGATTTCAATTGATACTAATTCCTTTACTTTAGATAATAGTTCCATATTTAGTAATATTCTTAGCACAGGTGTTGGAAATGGAGGTCAGATTACCATCAATAGTGATTTCATTAATTTTATTAATGGATCTCAATTAGTTGGAACTACATCAGGCAATGGAAATGCAGCTAATATAGATATAACAGCTACAGAAAGCATTATATTAAATGATGGAAGTACTATTTTTGCTCAAGTAAACGATAACTTTGAAGCTTTTGGCAATGGTGGTACAATTAATATTACAGCAGGCTCTCTTGAAATAATGGGGGTTCTTGAAATAACGGATTTTCCTGAAATAACGCCTTCAGCTGCATTGGTTGCTGGTACAGCAGGATTTGGAGATGCTGGTAGTATAAATATAACTGTAACAGATAATTTTATCTTAGATACAGGAGGAATATCTACAGAAGTACTGTCAGGAGGATTTGGAAATGGAGGAGATATTAATATCAATGCCAGCACAGTTACAATTCTAAATAATAGTAATATTCAAGCAGGGGTAGGAGAAAATGCCCAAGGAAATGGGGGAGAAATCAACATTAGTGCCAATAATCTTTCCCTAGAAAATAATGCTCAAATTTCTAATTCTACTGAAGGAATGGGAAATGCAGGGAATGTAATTATTACTGTAGCGGAAGGAATAAGTTTAAATAACAGTAATATTTTATCAGCAGTAGGAGGAAATATAATAAATTCTGAAGGAATACTAATAGAAGCACCAATAGGAATAGGAAATGCAGGAAGCATCGAGATTACAGCCAATACTCTTTTACTCACAAATATAAGTTTCATCTCAGCAACAGTATTAGGAGAAGGAAATGGTGGAGATCTTACTATCTTAGTTAACGATCTAATTTCATTAGATAATTTTAGTTCCATCAGCAGTTCTATTGGTTCAGAAGGAATAGGAAATGGTGGAGATCTTACAATTTTGGCTAATTCTTTATCCTTGAAAAATGTGAGTATAATTGGACTTACAACTTCAGGTATCGGAAATGCTGGCAATGCTATCATTGATGTTACTGAGACAATTTCATTAAATAATTTGAGTTTCATTGATAGTACTGTAGATCCTGATGCTATTGGTAATGGCGGTGAAATTAATCTAACTGCAAATTCTCTATTGCTGACAAATAACTCTTCAATTTCTAGTACTACTTCAGGTGATGGAGATGCAGGTGATGTAATTATTTCTGCTACTGACAACATAGAAATCCTTGGAAACAGTTTTATTCTTACTACTACATTGAGTGAGATAGAAGGAGATGGAGGTACGATCGATATTGATACCAATTTACTGTCTCTGACAGGAAGTCAAATTGATTCAACTACTTTTGGTGTGGGTGAAGGTGGTACTATAACAATAACTGCTAATACAATAACTGCCAATGAAACATCATCTATTCAAACTTCTACTACCGATACTGGAAATGCAGGAGATATAACTCTCAATATTTCTGATACTTTAATCTTAGATAATTCAGGAATTTTTGCCGATACAATTTTTGGAACAATAGAGGATCTAGTTTTTGAGTCCACAGGAGATGGGGGAATTATTATAATTAACTCCATTGAAAATCCTATTGATATTACTCTTACAAATCAATCTGGTATTGCTGTTGATAGTAAAGGTGAAGGAATTGGAGGGGATATTTTTATTAACGACGCAGATAATATCAATTTAGATAATGAATCTGCTATCTCAGCAGTCACCCAAAGTACAGAAGGAGGGAATATCACCATTGTCACAGAAAATCTTTTAGAAATACGAAATGAAAGTCAAATATCTGCCACAGCTGGTTTAGCTGAAGATAATGGGAATGGCGGAAATATTACCATCGATGTAAACTTCATTCTGGCTTCTCCTTTAGAAAATACCGATATTACAGCTAATGCTTTTCTAGGAGATGGCGGTAACATTGATATCACCACCGAGGCGTTATTTGGTTTAGAGGTGCGAGATTTCCAAACAGAATTGAGTGATATTACGGTTACTTCAGCTTTTGGTTTTTCAGGAACGATCGATCTTGATACTTCTGGAATCGATCCCATTCGTGGTATAGAAAATTTACCAGATGTAAGACTGGATACCGACATAGTCATTGGTTGTCAAGCCGCAGGGCAAGGTGAATCTGAGTTTTTCCTCCCAGGAAACGGTGGCTTGCCTGCCTTACCTGACGAACCACTGGATGTGGATATATTTATGGACGATTGGACACCTCTTAAAAAACCCAATCAAGAGGATTTTATTAACAATTTTTTACATAATAATCAATTTCATGGGCAAAAAGTTAACTATAATGATGATGTTATTTCTATTTATCAAAACGGAGTTAGATTAACTCCATCATGTCATGCTAAATAATAATTTTGCCGTAATCTCTTGTTTTATCGCTTGGTTACTGGTATTTGGTTTCATGGATAGTATTTTTAATGGTAAAGAGAGTCAAGTATTAGCTCAAGTCCCGAATCCAAATAATGGTATTTCACCACAGGATTTCATTGAACCTCGTACTTTACCTTTCCCTGATCCATCTCAACCGACAATTCCTCCACAAGAAAATCTTTTGGATTCTGAACCTAAAGATAATCAAAACGATTCAGAAAAACTAAATAATAGTATTCAGGTGGAGAAATTTAAATTTGAAGGAAATACAATATTTAGTAATGAAGAATTACAAAAAATCCAAGTTGTTTTGTCTACATCTTCAAAACCAGTGACTATTTCCTCCCTTGAAAATGAAAGAATATCATTTCAAGATTTAGTCAATATCGCCCAAACAGTAGCTCAATTTTATGCAGATCAAGGCTACAGGACTTCAGGTGCACTTGTTATCCTCCCCGATGAAATCCAACCTAGTAATAACATCACTATTAAAATCTTTGAAGGAACATTAGAAAATATAACTGTTATTCACTCAGAAAAAAACTCTTTAGGAAAACTAGGTAATTATGTAAGAGGGCGTTTGAGAGTAAAAGAAGAAGAACCACTCAATGTAGATGAATTATTAGAAGCCCTACAATTGTTACAATTAGATCCCCTAATTAGGAGTTTATCTGCTGAACTAGCCCCCGGTTCCGAGAGAGGGAAAAATATTCTTATAGTTAGATATGATCCTAATAAGTATTTTAACGGTGAAGTTAGTTTAGAAAATAATCGCTCTCCCAGTATCGGTAGTTTTTCTAGAGGGGTAGACTTTAGACAAGATAATTTATTGGGTTTGGGAGATAGTCTAGGAGTAGGATATCGCAATACAACAGGAAGCGATCGTATCGACGGAAGCTATAGATTGCCCATTAACGCGAAAAATGGCACAATTAGTTTTGCCTTTAGCACTACAGAAAACGATGTAGTAGAAAGCCCTTTTGATGACATCGATGGAGATGGAGAAACCCCCGATATTGAATCAGAATCAGAAACCTATGAATTAACATTGCGACAACCCATCATCCGAAGTATCAATAATCAAACCCAAACCTTTAGAGAAATTTCCCTCAGTTTAACCGGCTCATTTCGAGAAAGTCAGTCATTTGTTTTCGATACACCCTTTCCTTTATCTCCAGGGGCGGATGAAGATGGATTTACTAGAGTTTTTGCCTTGAGATTTTCTCAAGAATATACTGAACAAAATCCTAGGGAAATCTTCGCCCTTCGAGGGGAATTTAGTTTTGGTATTGGAGGAGTTTTTGACTCTACCGTTAATGATGAAATTCCAGGGGTTGAGGAAATCCCCGATAGTCGTTTTTTTGCTTGGCGAGGACAGGCACAATATGTTAAATTTTTGGCTAGAGATACTTTATTTTTAGTTCGCAGTAATATACAAGTAGCTAATAGTCCTCTTTTAGCCATTGAACAGTTTTCAACAGGGGGTTTTGGTAGTGTTAGAGGTTATAGACAAGATGAACTTCTTACAGATAATGGTTTTTTCGTTTCGGCGGAAGTAAGATTTCCTATTTTAAGGCTTTTTGAAGGAGAAGGAGTTTTACAAGTGATTCCTTTTGTTGATTATGGTGTAGGTTGGAATAACGAAAGTGTCGATCCCGATCCTCAAAGTTTACCATCTATCGGCATTGGATTACAATATCAGCAGGGTAATAATATAACGGCTAGTATTGAATACGGTCTTACTTTAGCTGATGTCGATTCTTTAGAGAATACTTTACAAGAAAATGGGGTTTTGTTTTCTTTACAGTATAATTTTTAGAATAATTTACAACAACTTAAAAAGATTTAAAAGGATTTAAAAAGATGTTTAAGAGATATGGTCGTTGGTTAGTTTTATTTTTATTAAGTTTATTTCTCATCGTTGAAATTCCCCCTATTTTATCTCAAAATACTCCTACTATATTAACTTGGGATCAAGTCCAACAGTTAGTTGAAGCCAGTAAAAATGATTATGAAACAGAAAATTATTCCGAAGCAATTAATAAATTAACTCAAGCCATCGCTTTTTTTGAAACCAAACAAGATAGAGAAAATTTAGCAATATCTCTAACTAATTTAGGCAGGATACAATTAACATCAGGGCAAGCAACATCAGCTTTAACAACATGGGAAAAAGCTAGAGAAATTTATAATAGTTTAAAGGATGGGGTTGGAGTAAGTAATACTCTGATTTTGGAAGCACAGGCTATGGAAAAATTAGGCTTATCTTTTCGAGGTTGTAATACTTTAACAACTGCTCTAAATTTTGACTTACAAAATACTGAATCTACTGATAATAATATTAGGGAAAAAACCAGCAATAATTTAACAACTTTATGTCAAGAAAATGAGATAAATTCAGAAGAGATAGAAGGAACTATAGATGAGGTCATTAAATATTTTCAAAATCAGCCATTATCTCAATATTTAGATGGATTACATAATTTAGGGGAAGTTTTACGTACAATTGGTAAATTAGAAGAATCAGAAATAGTTCTAGAAAAAACATTACAAGTAACAAAAATTACCCCTAAAATTAAAGGAGCTATCCTAATTAGTTTAGGAAATACCTTAAGAGCAAAAGGTAATTTAGAACGAGATCGAGAAGCAGATATCAAGTATAATTATTTACCATGGCGTTGCGATCCTATTATCGTTTCTAATTATGAAAAAGAAGATTTAAAAAATAGTATTTATCGTGATTACAATAGAGCTTTAAAACAGTATGAAAAAGCGGCTAAATTGGGAATTTCAAAGATAAAAATTCAAGCAAATCTCAATCGTTTAAGTTTAGTTTTAGATAAAAGTCTTTTATTAGACAAAAAAGACGTTTTTGAATTACAAAAAAAAGAATTAAAATCAGAAATAAAAGCCGTATTTAATAGTATAGATTTAGATGAGTTGGAAACAAACCTTAAAGGCCAAGGGAAAATTTATGCCATATTAAATTACGCCAAAAGTTCAGCTTGTTTGAGACAGATTTATCCTGAAGATTCTACAAATAATTCCCAAGAGATAATTAATTTACTGGATAAAGCCATAAAATATGCAACTAAATTCAATAATAATAGAGCAAAATCATACGCCATTGGTAGTTTAGGAGGATTTTATGAATACTTAAATTCTTTAGAAAAAAAGCAAATAGGAATATTTATAGAAGATGATTTACTTAATCAATCATTTAGATTGACTGAAAAAGCACTTTTTCTCACTCAACCTCAAGAAGCACCAGATTTAGCTTATCAATGGCAATGGCAATTAGGTAGGTTGTTTGAGGTTAAAGGCAATAAAAAGGAGGCAATCAAGTCTTATCAGGAAGCAGCAAAAACTTTAGAATTAGCCCGTAATGATATCATTTCGATTAATTCGGATGTACAGTTTTCCTTTAGAGATAATATAGAACCAGTATATCGAGAACTAGTAAAATTACTATTACAAACTAATAAAAATGGGAAAATATCTCAGCAAAATCTCAAACTAGCCATAGAAAATATAGATTCTCTTCAGCTAGCAGAACTCGAAAATTTCCTTAGATGTGATTTATCGACCCTTCAAAGGCGAAAATTTAATTTTACTTTAAACGAAATTAATTCTCAAACAGCCTTTATATTTACAATAAAATTGGAAAATAGTTTAGAGATAATTCTCTCATTGCCTGGAGAAAACTTAACTTATTATCATAATACTTTACCTAAAGAATTCGATGAAATCCTCCAAGAATTCAGAAAAAGTTTTAGTGATGAATTCAATCTAGATGGAAATTTATTTTTTTCAAAAGAAGTATACCCTAAAATAATTAGTTCAGAATTAAATAAAAAGCTGATAGAATTCGATAACAACCACCAGCAAAAAATTAAAACTTTAGTATTCATACTTGACGGACAACTTCAGAATATTCCAATGGCAACACTTTATGATGGAGAAAAATATTTAATTGAGAAATATGCTGTTGCCACTATACCCAGTTTTAGTTTGCTAAAATCTGAGCCTCGACAACTAAAAAATTTAACTATATTAACAGCAGGCCTTGCTCAAAAAGCTCCTAGCTTTGAAGGTACAAATTTTCAACCATTAAGATTAACCAATGAACAATTAGAGGGAATAAATTTGTTATTACCTAAAAAGACAAGAACATTAGTAGATGATGGATTTAGCAGTACAAATATCCAAAAAGAATTTAAAAACTCTTCCTTTCCTATTGTTCATCTAATAACTCACGGTAATTTTAGTTCTAATCCTAAAGAAACATTTATTTTAACATGGAACAAAATTTTAAATATAAGTAAATTGAAACAATTACTACAAAATCAAACCTCAAATAGTTTTGAATCTTTAGAGTTATTGGTTATTAGTGCGTGTGAAACAGCAAAAGGAGATAAGCGAGCAGCTTTAGGATTAGCAGGAGTAGCAATACAATCAGGTGCCCGTAGTACCATCGCTTCCTTGTGGAAAGTTGACGAAGGTCCAACAAAAGACTTTATGATAGAATTCTATGATAAATTAAGAAAAGAAAATCTTAGTTTAGCAGAAGCTATTCGTCAAGTTCAAATATCATTCTTAAAAAATGAAAAATATCAACATCCAAAATATTGGGGAGCATTTGTTATCGTAGGCAACTGGCTATAATAAGAACCTGTTTTGAAAAACATAGATTTAGAAATATTAAGATGAACTTTTTCAAAAAACTAGTTAATTTTAGTTTAATCAATCTTAATTATCAATAATTATTTCTGGATCTCCTATTTGGTGGTAAAGCATTCTAGCTCTTTCGAGAAATTGATTTCCTTGATTCTCATCTTGAATTTCTTTATAAAGTTCCCCTAATCTAGCTGATGCTAATGCTTCTCCTCTCAAATCATCTGAATTTTTGGCTAATTCAATAGCTTTTAAATAAGATTCCTTAGCAAGATCAAAAAGTTTAACTTCCCAATATATATCTCCTAATTCTCGGAAAATAACTGAGCTACCATCCCCTTGAAGAATAGATTTAGAAAGTAGCTCAATAGCTTCAGCCCTTAATTTATATCTAAGATAAAGACCTAACTTTGTCAAAATTAAAGAATTATTATCTAATTCAGAATTACTCTTAAGATAATTATTAACTAAATCTCTATCTCTTTCGTTAAGGATACTAAATTTAGTGCTTTTAAATCGATAACCATTATCACTCTCTATTATAATAGTATAACTTGGACCAGGGTTCAAAGGAGGACTACCTGAATAAAGCACCTCAGTTTCCTTTACTTTAGTCTCCCAAATCACCCCAAAAGGCTCTCTTCTAATAGTTATAAGATAATTGGTTGCTCCTGGCACTTCATCCCAGATCAATTTTGGCATAGTATTTAATAAAGCAGTTTGACGAGGATTAATAATATTTGGGATAGACATCTTATCCTCAGAGACAGAATCCTCATCTCCAAGAGAACATCCCCCATCATCGCATCTGTGTACGACAGAACAATAAGATATTACAGGATATCGCAAACCAGGGAGAAAAATTCGATCGCTACCATCAACATTACAAGTGACAATAACTCTAGCCCTTTTTGTCAACTCCACTTCATCATCTCGACAAAGTATTTGATTTTCCTTTAGAGGCATTTTCACCTTATTTCGGAAAACCCAAGCACTATCTTCTATACTTTTCACTCTAGCAATAGAATAGCAATTTTCATTTGCAAAAGCCGAGTTATATTTGAAACCGAAACTTATTATTTCAAATAAACAGACAGAAGATGTAAGCAAACTTAGAGCGATAGATAAACTGAGAAAAGGAAATCTCATGGTATATTATATTGATTTTCTTTAAGTCTTATAATTGCTTCATTCCGCCATTGTACCTCTTCTGGGATATAATTTCTAGCATTATAATAACAATATTCCCATTCTATAATTGCTTCCTCTAAAAGATTTTGAGCTTCTAAAGCCTTTGCTAGCAAACAATTGGCTGCTCCCTGACCTGGTTCTAACAAAATTGCGGTTTCAAGTATTTCAACTGCTTCATTGTAATTAACTTTTTTGTGTTTAACGCTGCCAGATTTTTCCAATAATGCCCAACCTAAATTTTTGAGAATAGCATATTGCCCAAACTCACTTCCAGTTTCTTTGATCTGCAAAAGACAAAATCGCAGTTTATCTGCTGCTTTGTCAAACTTTTTTTCTTTGATATCTAGATAAGCTTCATTATTGCAACCTGAAAGATCTCCCATCAATTTAGCTTTTTGAAAATTTTTACGAGCTAGTTCTATCTCACCTAATCTTACATAAACGAAACCTAGATTATTCAGTACAGAAGAATTATTAGGATTTAATAATAATGAATGCTTAAAATTTAACTGTGCCTTTTCTAAATTATTATTTTGCAAATGCTTAATTCCTATTTGATTAAACTTACTTGATAATCTAG
>JANQIW010000075.1 GCA_028281945.1 Prochloraceae cyanobacterium PL24a_bin.78 | reverse complement strand
CTTATCCGAAAAAATTGTTGGGTTTATAACAGGATGGTCTTGGGTTCTGTATTCTTTAAAAATCTTATCTCTTTCAACCTTTTAGAAAATTGATATTAGACTTTTATCTTCTCTTTTTAGCTTATAGGAGAGAAAGTTGACAAACATCCCCCATCCGGCATCAGATATTGCTTTAGCTAGCTTATGGTTACGCACCATTCCTTTCACATTGAGATTCTCTATCACAATGACTTGGCTGTCGTTTGTCAGTTTTCTACTTAATTTATGCAAGTAGTCTTGACGGGAATTACTTATTCGTGCGTGAACTTTAGCTACTAATTTTTTGGCTTTATTTCTAGAATTACTCCCTAGTTTTTTCCGAGATAGCTTCTTTTGTTTTCTAGCTAAATTCTTATAATATTTATCAAAATGTTTGGGATTATTATACTTACTAGTTTTATTTCCATCATTAACGATGGCAAAATCTTTTATTCCTAAATCTATTCCCAGAATTTTATCTCCTTTTCCATTAAGAAAACAAGCATCTAATTCATAAATGATAGAAGCAAAATAATAATTGCAACTGTCTTTAGTTACTGTAACCGTCTTAATTTTTCCTACATATCTCCGGTCAAATACTGCTTTTACTAAGCCAATTTTAGGGATTTTGATATAATCACCTTCAACTTTAACGGATTGCGGAAAACCTAAAGATTGCTTTCTATGTTTGGATTTGAATCTAGGAAATCTTGCTCTTTTTTGAAAAAAGTTAATGAAAGCACGGGAAAGATTTAGTGAGGTTTGCTGTAAAGATTGTGAATATACATCAGTTTTCAACCAAGGAAATTCTTTTTTCAGATTAGGCAATAAGGCATTTAATGCACTACGAGATAAACTAAAACCTGTCTCCTTATAAGTTTCTATCGTTTTATTAAGTGCATAATTCCACCAGAATCTGCAACAACCCATTGATCTAGCCAATTGTAGTTGTTGTTCTTTTGTAGGATAGATTCTGATTTTCTGCACTTGCCGAATCATAACGAATTTTTTTGTCTTTTAGTTTTTTCATTATAACAAATAATGATAGAAGTGTTAAGAAAAAAAGCTTTGCTAATTTGGAGAATACTAACGATATTTTTATCATTATTTATATTTTAAAAAAGCAAAAATAGAGGGTAGGATTTAAATATGTACCTACCACTCATACATTAGATGAATATTAAGATTTAGATTAACTTTCCGGTAAAGCATCTCCTAAATTAAAAAGGAAAGGCACACTACTTTTAGAATCACCACCAATAACTAAAACTCTAGGCATTTGAGAGCCACCTTGTCTCCAAGCTTCAATGGCTTCCTTTTGTAATACCAACTCACCACCTTGAGCCTTCAGAGTTTCAGCTAATAACCTTTGAGCTTCTGCCTTACCTTGAGCGCGATTAATATCAGCTTGAGCTTCTTGTTCAGCTTCTTCAGCGACATAAACAGCTCTTTGTGCTCGTTGTTCAGCGATTTGCTTTTCTTCCACTGCTCTAGCAAACTCAGTAGAGAAATTCAAATCCACCACACTTGTATCTAAGACAATGATGCCGTATTTTTCTAGTCTCGATGAGAGGGCAATATCGAAGTCTTCTTTGAGTAAACTTCTTTGAGTAATAGATTCTTCTGCAGTTCTTTTTGCGGCGGCAATTTTAAAAGATTCTTGGGTTTGAGGGGCGATAATTTTGGAAACAATATTTTGTAAAGTTCCTTGTGTTCTTCTGATATCAACTACTTCTACAGGATCGAGACGAAAGTTGATGGCAAAACTACCGGTTAAATCTTGTAAATCTCGGGTAGCACTTTGGGCGGGGACTTCAAATTTTTGGACGGTGACATCATAAACATCAACAGTTGAAATTACAGGGGGTTTAAAATGAACTCCTTCCAACAGAGGGCCATCTTGTGCTCTTCCTAAAATACTTAATACCCCTGCTTGGCCTGGATTGATAATTACGAAGGAATTAAAAGATACTAAAATTATTAAAGCGGCAATTATTCCACCAATGACAGGCAAAGTACTTGCTGTATATTGACGATTCATTCTGATCTTCTCCCAATTTAAAAGTGTCGATGGAGGAAAAAATAAGGTAAAGAATTAAAACATTATGACTAATTGAATGAATCTCTTCATTTTGACATAAGGTTTCTTTGCCAGAGGATTTTTCCTGTTCTCATCTTCACTATATTTGGTTTATTTTTGATTGACAATTGTCAATTGTGACTTGTCTAATTGCGACTTGTCAATTGTGAAATTATTAAATTATTAATTGCCTTGATTAGCCAATTGTCCGGAGTAGCTAAAGTAAACATGACCTAAAGTTTCTCCTTGATAGTTTCTTTTGGAGAATTGCCAACCGGAGTCTAAAAATACTTTCATCATTCCATTGGAAAAGCCGCGGGTTCTGCCGATGATGATTTTGTTGCCAGGATCCATACTATTCATTCCCACTAATAATAATTCTCCATCTTTCTTTTCAAAGGTAAGAAGATACTCTAAACCCATATCTTGACCTTCTACTCGAATGGAGTAGCCATTGCTATCTGTAGCTCTTCGGCAATGTCCACTAAAGTCAAATTGCATTAGTAGAGGCTCTACAATTACTGGATTTGAACCTGCTTCACTCCAACAAGGTTGTTTTCCTGGGATTTGCTCAAGCACGATTAAGTCGTATTTGGTGCTCTCTTGTCCAAAAGGTTGAGCTATTGCGACAAATTTATTTTGATTTACTTCTGTTTCTTCAAAAACACTAGCATTTGCTATATGTAATGGAAGGATGCTGCTTACTGCAACTATTGTGGTTAGTAGTGCTTGCTTGAGTTTTAATTTTAAGTTCATAATTCTGATTTTTACACCTTAGATGTACTCATTAATCAAACTATTACCAAAACTCTTGTTTTTGTCAAGTTAATATTGATTGTTTTTGATTTTTTTTCTAGTTTTTAAGAAATATTAATCCACTATAAAGTTCAAAGGCTGCATCCCAATATGTTTCATGGCGACGGGCTAATTTTAGGTTTGGTTGGATTTGTTTGAGGATTTGATGAAATTCTTTAGCTGTTTCCCCAAATCCTTGAAATTCTGTCCATTTGGGTGTGTTTGATAATCTTTTGTTTAAAATTTGATTAAGATGATTCCATTTTTCTCTACTAGTACTTTCTCCTATTAAAAATGTTATTCCTTGATGAAAATGGTATTGTCGATCACATAATCTTAGAATTATATTTCTCTGGTTAAGATGCAAATCCCAAATTTGTACATAATCTAGGGTTTTGGTTTTTTCTTTGGTTTTTCCTCGAAAATTTCTCTCAATTACATTTTCAAAGATTGGGAGTATTCCACTTACTCTTTTGGTTATTTCTTCCCATTTAAAGGTGATTTTTTCTTCTCTATCTTTTTCTTGACAATTTACTATTCCATTAGGATGTATTGATTCAAAATAATTAATGTTTTTTACTGTAATTTTTTCGATGGCATTGATGGGTTGGCAAAAGTTGGGAATGGATGCAAGTTTTAGTTTAGTTGCATATTTTTCTAATTCTTGAATTTTGCCTGTTTTATATAACCGCCAGCTTCTAGTTGGTATTTGCAATCGGGCTGTATAAATATCTATATTAAAGATTGATGCTAATTGTTTGGCTGCTGTTTCTTTTAATTCTGGTAAGATTGGTTCTAAGATTAATATTCCTAGTTCTTTATTCCCATTAATTTGATTGCTTTGGTTTTCTATATTAGTTTGTGTTTGGGGTATTATTTCGGTTTCTTTACTTTTTTTCCTTTGATTATTAATAGTTTCTATCCTTTTTATTCCCGATCGTGCTGCTGAAATTATCTTGATGTTATTAGTTTTTTGTAATAATTCTCGATAATTTTGATTGGCTTTTTCTAATTTTTCTTGTCCTTCTTGTAGTTGTGCTTGATATAATTTTATCCAGATATTTTCTGTTTCTATTTCTGTTTGTTGTAGCTGTTGGAGGATTTTTTCCGCAGTTTGATAATCTTGACTTTGAATTGCTTGGGCTATTTTTTCTAGATTAATCTTGTCTATATTTTCCATGGTTAATTATTTTAATTTGACGAGGGATTAATGTTGATAATTATTTAAGCATAATTAGGCCACTATATAATTGAAAAGCTGCTGCCCAAAGTTTTTCTTCTTCATGGGATATATTTAAAGTTATTTTATGGTTAACTTTAGCAAGCATTTCAGTATAGGTTATGGCTGTATCGGCAAAACCACTAAATTCTTTCCAAGTTGGAGTAGATTCTAAATGATTTTCGAGAAATTTTTTTAAGTTTTCCCATTGATTTAATTGTTTTTTATTTCCAGTTATTTCAGGATGTTGAGGAAATTTTATCCCACAATCGAAGGCATATTTTTCTTCGTATACTCGTAAGATTAGATTTTTATCTAGGAAATGTAAATCCAAAATTCTAGAAAAATCACCTATTTTGGTTTTGGTTTGTCCTTTAAATTCTAAATCTCCTCGTCCAAATTTTAATGGATTGCCATCACCAGCAAATAAAGATTTTCTAGGGGGAGAGATGGGTTTTTCTTCTATTTTAGGTAGTAATCCTTCCACACGATTAGTTACTTCTTGCCAATTAAAATGAAAGGTTTCTACGCCATCTGAGTGGTTTTGATTGAGAATAATTGCATTTATACTGTCAATGTCTGACTCAAAATACTTGACTTCTTTTACTTCTATTTGGTTAATTCTCTTGATAGAAGTACAAAAACAAGGAATTGATATTGCTTGTAAAGCATCTGTATAATAATTTAATTCTCCAATGGATTTGACACGATAGATACGCCAGTTACGACTGGGGAGGGTTACTCTAGCAGTATAGGTATCGATTTCCATTATTTGAGCAAATTGTTTTTCTACTTCTTTTTTCTTTTCTGAGTCTATAGGTTCTAAAATTAATACTCCGATTTCTTGTCCTTCTGGATTTTGTTTTACTTTTTCTAATTCTTGTAGTCGTTTTTGTTGCTGTTGTTGTTGTATTTTTTCTTTTTTCTCTTGTTTAGTTTGTTGAATACGTTCAATTCCTCGTCTTGCTTGGGAAATTATTTTAGAATTTGCGCCTATTTGCAAGACTTGAATATAGGTTGCTTCTGCTTGATATAGATTTCCTTGGAATTCATCTAAGTTAGCTTGATAAAGTTCGATCCAAGGATTTTCTATTTTTTCTTCTTTTAGTTGTTGTAATAATTGTGCTGCTTTTTGATATTCTTGGTTTTTTATTGCTTGTGCTATTTCTTTTAACATTTTGTCCTCGTTTTTATATTTTGTTAAATATCGTTTTAGTTTTAACTAAGAGTTTGATAATGAATATTAAGATAGATATATTAATTTATTTGAGGTATAAACTCTGAATTATTATTAAGTTTTTATTTTTCTATTTACGACTTTATGGGATATTAATTTTAAATTTAATCCTACGATAAACAAGTTAAATTAAGATTCAAGCTGTTTTTCAGTGATACCAACAGCTAAAGAAAGTGCAAATATCGGTGCTGTAACTGCACGCAAAATTCTTTTACCTAAAGAAACTGGCTGGAATCCTTTATTTACTGCTATAGTTATTTCATCTTCAATCCATCCTCCTTCTGGGCCTGTTACTATAATTATTTTATTCTTTTTTTGTGTTGTTAAGCAAGTTAATAAATGAGGAATTTTTTGACGTGTTACTGCGATATAACCTTCTCCTGGGGATATTTCCATATTTTCCATAACTGTTTTATATTTTTTTGGTTGTGTGATAGTTGTTATTATTTGTCTTTCGGATTGTTCAGTTGCTTCTTGGGCTATTTTTTGCCATCGGGATAGTTTATTAGGACTTGGTTTCAGTAAAGTTCTAGCACTTATTACTGGTATTATAGTTTTTACTCCTAATTCTGTTGATACTCTCACGATTTCATCAAATCCATTGCCTTTGGGTAATGCTACTATTAGGATTATTTCTTTTGATATTTCTGTTGATTCTTGTATTGTTTCGATAATTTTTGCTTGATCTAATTCTATTTGAGCTAAATAAGTTTTACCTTCACCATCTATGGCGATAAATTTATCCCCTGTTTGATATCTTAATACTGTTTTCAAGTAATGTTTTTGTTCTTGTGTTAAAATTATTTTTTGGTTTTGCTTTTGTTTTTTTTCGATTACTATTCGATTTAGATTCATTTTTCCTCTATTGAAAACAGGATTATTTATCTAGAAAAATAAAAATTAAATACTTTTATAAAATCAACAATATATTACAAAATTAAATTTGTCAACTTGATTTTTTCTGGATATAAATATTAGAAAAAAGCATTGAAAATGGGAACTATAAATATTACGAATTAGTCATAATATTCATTGTAAAAATCTATTCTAAAAATTGATGAAATTCAAATTAAATTGGTTAAATGGTAGAAATTCCCTCTTACAATCATTAGCTTTACCTTTGTTAGTAATACCAAGAAAGTCTTTAACAATAATAGAGTTGAAAAATCTTGAATCAAAAATAATTAACCAAAATTTATTTTACCCACTCTCCTCTATACATAGCTAATTCTCTATCCTCCCATTCTCCCCATTCCCCCCATTCTCTATCTCTATCACAATTACGCGAAAAATGATATAACTTACTTTAAGTTGTAGTTTTATGCCTTCATCGGTAGAAGCTGGTGAAAGATTAATTTTACGAATAGGATGGTTTCAACAACCAATAAAAGTAGAAGATTTAGATGATTTTGCTTATAGTGGTGATTTACCCCCTAATTTACAGCTTTATTCTCCTGTGTTAAATTCCCAAGTCAGAGATTTACTAAGGAATTACCAAATAGTTTGAATCTTTGGTTGAATACTATTGAAGTTACCAATCAAAAGATTGTTTTTACAAGGGTTAAAAGGAATAATTTAGGCTTTTTTACAAGGATTAAAAGAGATTTTTTTAATCATATTGGGGTTTTGCCTTCTCGTGTTTCTTCTACTGGGAAATTGGATAAGATTTTAAGCAGGTTTTTAGAGGATAATTATTTTGCGGGTGGTTAATTCTTATATCCTTTTTCTTTAATAGGGATAGAGATGAAGAATGGGGAGAATAGGAGGAATGGGTGGAATGGGAAGTAGGGGTGGTTAATCATTGATATTAACTTCTCCATCTACTTTGTCTATTTTGTGGAATTCTTGTAACCTAGGATGGAGAGAGACATTAATATTAATAGGGATTTCTAGGTAGTAGTAAAGTTAGTGGTTATTAACCTATTAATTGATAATCAAAATTCTTTCAGTAGAAATATTATTGGCTTATTCTTATATCAAATTGTATTTAATACTCAAGGAGTTTGAAATTCCTAAATCTAGGATAATTAACAAAAATTGATTTTCCCTACTTTCCCCTATCAATTTCTACTTATATCAATTTTCTAAAATTAGTTATGGGGTTAATTTGCTATTATTTCCGAGTGTTTATTTTCTTAATCTATGTTTTTCAACCTTAAAGAGATTGATATAATACCAAATTTACAACTCAAACTTTATTTATAAATTTCTATCCAATTCTTGTTTTTTCAGGAATTCTAGCCGATTAAAATAAGACAAAGATGAAAACAGAATTTGGTATAACACCTATTTTCTAAACTCTCCTAGTTTAAACTGTTATACCAATTTTATAAAATAATGATAGAGTTGAAAAATCTTAAATCTAGGATATTAACCAAAATATTTCCCTATTCTCTAGTATCAACCGATGATTTCCATTCCGCTATTTTCCCATTCTCCTACTCTCCCATTCTACATCTCTATCAGAATTACCCGAAAAATGTATTACTTTCCCATCTCCTCATTCTCTTCCTTCTCCCTAGTTAATGTCTATCAAAATTAGGTGAAAAACCATATCATAGGTAATACTTTACTACTCAAAGTTATTTTGGAAATTCTATCTATCTAAATTATTAATCAGCAACTTTGCAGATATTATCAATACAAATTAATGTGTCATTAGAGTCGCGAAAATCTCCTCTTCTCTCATTATGAAAGCTTTCTCTTCT
Source organism: Prochloraceae cyanobacterium PL24a_bin.78 (assembly GCA_028281945.1). Classification (GTDB taxonomy): domain Bacteria; phylum Cyanobacteriota; class Cyanobacteriia; order Cyanobacteriales; family JANQIW01; genus JANQIW01. The sequence continues at coordinate 3,795 of JANQIW010000075.1, read as the reverse complement.
CTCATTATGAAAGCTTTCTCTTCTATCATCACGGAAATCTCCTCTTCTATCATCACGGAAATCTCCTCTTCTCTCATCACGGAAATCTCCTCTTCTCTCATCATAAAAATCTCCTCTTCTATCATCACGGAAATCTCCTCTTCTCTCATTATGAAAACTTCCTCTTCTATCATCACGAAAATCTACTCTTCTATCATCATGGAAATCTCTTCTTCTACCACGAAAACTTCCTCTTCTACCACGAAAACCCCTTCTTCTAAAACTGCGAAAACCTCTTCTTCTACCACGAAAACCTCGTCTTCTACCACGAAAACCCCTTCTTCTAAAACTACGACGACGACGATGACGTTTATTGCCTATTTCCTCGTTATCATCTATTAATAAATCTTTGTCAGCTATTAATAATTCCCTATTAAAATCAGGATTAATTTGATGAGTTTGTTTGGAATTAAATTTACTAGAATTAATCTCAATATTTCCAGCTTCAGCTACACTGGGTAATACAATAATTAAGCTAGCTAAAGGTGCAACTATTTGTTTTAGATTCATAGTTTTTATCTCCACATAATCAATAATGACTTAAGTTGCAGTAAGTTAAATTGTTAACTTCAATCTTGAGTCATTCCTCCAGTAAAACTATTTAATCTGAATTTCAACTGAAAATATAATGTTAAAACAATTAAAATTATCTGGGTTTTTTCTCATAACTTAATTGTTAATTTAAGCTCGTCTAGTATTATATCACTATGGAGTTATTAAAATTTTTAAAAGTCTACTTTCTATTATTTTTTAATTATTGATTGATTTAACCTAATTCTATTACTTAATCATCTTATGAAGCTTCTAATTAATACCAATTTGTCTATATAGATAGAATGATAGGGTTGAAAAATCTTCTATCAATTTGTCTTTAATAATAACAGAGTTGAAAAATCTTAAATTTAGGATAATTAATCCTTTTTAACTAAAAAGTCTCAAGTAAAAAGTCTCAAGTAAAAAGTAAGAATATATACTAAATTCAACCGTTGGCTTCCGCCTCTGCGTAAGCAGAAGTCAACCAAAGTCTCCTTTGTCTCAAGAAACTCCCATTCCCCCATTCCCCCATTCCCCCATTCTTCATCTTTATCACAATTAGGGGAAAAAGATATTAAACAAGGATAATCAACTCTCCCCACACAAAAATATATATCATAATTCTGAATCACCCCCAATGAGAGATAACTCGTTGAATTTCCTCGAGATTAATAGGTTTAGAAATATAATCCTTCATTCCAACTTGAAAACATTTAATTTTATCACTTTCCATTACATTAGCAGTCATAGCAACAATAACAGGAAGCTTATTTTCAGATAATTCTTGAATAAGATGACGAGTAGCAGTTAAACCATCAACCTCTGGCATCTGTATATCCATAAAAATCAAATCATAATTATTAATTTTAGCCAAAGTGATAACTTCCACACCATTATTAGCAATATCAATCTCATAACCCAATTTATTAAACATTAAACGTATCAGTTTTTGATTAATATCATTATCTTCTGCTACCAAAATTTTTAAAGGAAAACTATGAGATGATTCTTGATTCATTGAGAGGGAATTGGAAGAATTAACAGCTACTTTTTTTCCATGAGAAAAATTAGAATTAAAATTACCAGAATCTGAGGAAATAGAATTATCAAAAACCAACTTTAAAGTATTAATTAATTGAGAATATTTAATAGGCTTAAACAAAGTAGCAATAAAACAATTGCAGGATTTTTCTAAAGAGAAATTCTTCTTTCTATAAGTTAATCCCACCACAGGAAGAGGATTAATCATCCCCAACTTTTTAATTTCTACTACCAACTGACAAGTATTAAAAGAAGGGAAATCAATATCCACCATAACCAAATCAAAACATGAATTACCCCTAATTGCCTTCAATGCTTCCAAGGGATTTTGATAAACACTAACAATCATGGAAAGGGATTCTAAATCTAAAGCCAAAACCTTAGCAAAAGTAGAATTTTTATCTAAAAGCAAAACCCTTTTACCTCTAAATTGGTTTGCTTCAAAAGTTTTATTAAGAATAATATTTACAGGCTTAGCATCAATAGTAAAATAAAAAGTAGTACCAAAATTTAATTCACTTTCTACCCAAATATCTCCACCCATTAAGTTAGTTAATTTCTTACAAATTGCTAAACCTAAACCGGTACCTCCATATTGCCGCGAAATAGAATTATCTGCTTGAGAAAAAGGTTTAAATAGTAATTTTATTTTCTCTTTACTGATACCAATACCAGTGTCTTTCACAGAAAATAAAAATTTATTATTGGATATTTGAGAAACATAAATAAATATCTCTCCTTTATAAGTAAATTTCAATCCATTATTAACTAGATTAAAAATAATTTGACGTAAACGATTAGCATCACCTTTAATAAATTTAGGTACATTTGTTTCAATATAATAAATTAAGTCCAATTTCTTTTCATTAGCTTTAGGAGTAAATAAGGAAATAACATCCTCAAGACAACTTCTAATTTCAAAAGGATTTTCTTCCATATTAAGTTTCCCTGCTTCAATTTTAGATAAATCTAAAATATCATTAATTATTGTTAGAAGTAATTCATTATTTGATCGAATAGTCTCCAGAAAATCCCGCTGAGTTTCGTTTAAATCTGTATCCAAAAGTAAATCAGTCATCCCAAGGATGCCATTCATCGGTGTGCGAATTTCATGACTCATAACGGCTAAAAAAGTTGATTTTGCTTTGGCAGTAGCTTCGGCTATTTGTTTTGATTTTTCTAATTCCTTGTTTGAAATATTGGTTTTTACTAAATCTTTAATGGTTAAAAATCCTGTTTTAACTACTAGATAAACAAATATTGCCCCAAAAAAAAAGATTATTCCAATTAAAATAGTTGAAAAATGATAGATTTGGTTGGAAAGAAGTAGCATCACAATGATATAGCCAAGGAGAAAAAATATCATTAAACTCCATAACATTACCCAAGCAGATTTATATTTATTTTCTTTAATAAAAATTAGCAAATGTCTTGTTTCTAAAATTGAAAATAACATGACAATTGCACCAAAATATATTAAAAGTATGGTTAGTTTTTCAATCATAATATCAATATTGACTAACAGAATTGTTTTTGAATCAATTTCTGCTTAATTAATAATCAAATTTATTAAAGTTAAGTTAAAGTATGGATTCATAAATTCCTACTAGATTAAGTCTCTATTTTAGTATAGTTTAATATTTAAAGCCTATTTCAAAGTGATAGACTAGATCAATATATGTTTAGATTTCTTAGTCTGTATCACGATTCTAGCCAATTTTAATTAAGTTGAAATTTAGTTAATTTATGTTAAGATTACTTCTTTAGTATGCAAAAGTTAAAGAAGCATTATGAATGCATATGCAAATGTTGAGATGCCCTTGGCTGATATCATTTTTATTTAATAGTGATAGAGATGTAGATTGGGGAGTATGGAAGTATGGGAGATGGGAAGAATGGGGAAATTGAGTATATCTTTTTACTTTTTACATCAATCTTCTTACTTAAAAAGAGTTAATTATCCTAGATTTAAGATTTTTCAACTCTATCACCCTTAAATATTCTCTTGATATTAGATTAATTCTTTCCCTGTTTTTAAATAAGAATTTATTACTAAAAATGTTCTTTAAATACTAACTTTTATTAGTTTAAAGAACGATTTTGATTATATTTAATTTGAATTTAAATAGTGACAAAATTAACGATTAAGAACATCATTTTTATGTGCTTCCCCTGCTGCAA
>JANQIW010000062.1 GCA_028281945.1 Prochloraceae cyanobacterium PL24a_bin.78 | reverse complement strand
AATAAATTTCTTGTAGGAGAATTTTCAAGATATTATAATAGTTTGGGAAAACAATGTCTCGATAGCTCACAGAGTTGGCTGTGGAAATAAAGACGGACTATTAATAGAATTGGAATGATATTTAAAGAATTAGTATTAGAAAACTTTGGGGCATATTTAGGGAGGAATGTCATAAATTTAAATCCAGAAAAAGATGGAGAATCACGGCCGATAATTTTAATCGGAGGAATGAATGGATTTGGAAAAACAACAATTTTAGACTCCATTAGATTGGCTCTTTATGGAATTAGAGCAAAAGTGAGCAATCGGGGAAACTTAAATTACTCAAGATACTTAATGCAGTCAATACATAGAAGTGTATTAACATGGGCAGGGGTGGAATTAGTAATAGAACAAGTGATTGATAGAAAAGTGGTGGAATTAAAAGTGAGTCGTAAATGGGAATGGTACGACTTAGATTCCAAAAATCTAGATCATTATAGAGAGAAATTAAGAGTAATAGAAAATGGTGTTTCATGGAAGCAAGAGGAAATAATAAAAAGATTTCAGGAATATATAGAAAGAATATTCCCAATAGGAATATCAGATTTATTTTTATTTGATGGAGAACAAATTAAGGAATTAGCAGAAAGCAAAAAAATAACAGATGAAGTAGCTGAAGGGATAAAATCTATCTTAGGTCTAGGTTTAATTTCTAATCTGTCAAAGGATCTAAACTCAATGGTGAATGGAATCGTTAAAAAAAGAGCAAAAACGCCTTCCTTAGAGAAAATTAACTCTATTGAAGAAAGAATTAGAGTATTAAAAGAAAAAGAAATAGAGGTAAATTCGAGATTAGATTCATTATTCTCCGAGAAAGAGAAAGCAGAAAAACAAGCATCTAATCAAAAAACCAAGGTATCGAAAATTAAACTCCAGTTTTCACAATCGTCCTCATCAAAAGAAAAAAATAAATTAAAGGAGAAAAAACGCGATCGAGCTTTAGTGCGTAAAAGTTTAGAGTATTTAGTAGCTTCCAAATTACCATTGGTTTTAATAAAAAATCTACTCAGAGATGCCATAACCCAAGGTACACAGGAGATAGAATGTAAAAAAGCAAAGATTATCTTAAATGTAATTCGTTTACGCGATCGTCGTTTATTGAATTATGTTTATAGTATAATGAGCGATGAAGAATCCAAGAAAATAGAAGATTATTTAGAAGAAGACAATCAGGAATTAGTGGAAAAAGCATCTGCTGTGCCAATGATCTTGAAAATGGATTTCCCCATACTAGAGAGATTAAAAAAGATAGTGGATGTAGAATTAGCTTCACAACAAAGGATGGCATTGGAGAAAATGGATTTATTAGCCTCCATGGAAGCAGATATGGAAGAAATAGAAACAAGAATAATGGCAGTGGATTTATCAGAAGAATATGATCGTATCCTAGAGGAATTTAGCGCAGCTAGTCAAAAAACAGCAGATTTGAATAAAGCAATTATAGAAGCCCAAAAGGAAAGAAAGGAGATTAACAAACAATTAGTCTTGGCAAAAAAGCAACTATCTGTTTATGTAGAGGAAGAAATGAAGAGACAGGAAGAAGTTCATCTACTTCAATCTGTGGATAAAATTAGAGAAAATTTAATAAAGTATAAAGAAAAAATAATAATAAAAAAGATATCTTCAATCGAAGAAGAAGTAACTTCAAGGTTTAAATATTTACTACATAAACCAGATTTAATAAATTCGGTAATGATCGAACCTAAAAAATTCAAGATTTCGGTTTATGATAAATCAAAAAAACTATTACCAAAAAACCGTCTTTCAGCAGGAGAAAAGCAATTATTGGCGATAGCTCTTTTGTGGGGATTAGCCTCCGTATCTAATTATCGTTTACCAATTGTAATAGATACTCCATTAGCGAGGTTAGATTCAAGTCATCAGAATAATTTATTGGAATATTATTTTCCAAATGCCTCCCATCAAGTAATCCTACTTTGTACGGATGCAGAATTAGGAGGAGAAGAAGTTGCTAAGTTGAGAAATCTTGATGTAATTGCTAGGGAATATCTCTTGAATTATGACAAAAGAGTTAATCATACGACTATTTCAAATGGCTATTTTTGAACCAATAAGGGATATCTGGTCGATGACAAAATGGATTAGATACCGCTGGGAGTAAGGATTTGAGGTGCATATTTAATGTAGAAAACTCCTGATATAATAGTTAGTGCCAGCCAACTAAATATCAAGAGTTTTCTTATGATTGATTTTCATGAGTCTAGTATAGCACCTAATTATGGTGTTAATCAACCTGACATGAGCTTATCTGAGGTTTCACCGAAAGATAAGCCATGGGATAAGCACAGAAAAAACGCTGATATTGTTTCCAGTCACTATAAAAAGGGCGGTTACGATAGATATTCAGAGAGAGTAAATTTTTGCTCATTAATTTTAGATTTTCGATTAGTTCCAAAGGATAAAGAGGAGATGAAATTAAAGTTATCTAATGCTTTTTCTGTAGGGTACGTCACTGCCCAGTTTGTCAGTGGCGACGATCGCTTAGATGGAGGGCTAAAGCTAATGATACATTGCCATTATTAGAAAAAGATTTTCCTAAAGCTAGATATTTATTTCTTACTCTTACAGTTAAAAACTGTAAGATTGATGAATTGCGATCACAAATAGATATTCTGAATAATGCTTTCCGAAAATTAAGTCGGAGGAAGAATTTTCCTGCCATTGGTTGGTTGAAATCCTTGGAAGTTACAAGAGGTAAAGATGGATCTGCTCATCCACATCTTCATGTACTTATAATGGTGAAACCTAGTTATTTTTCTCATGGTTATTTATCTCAGAAAAAATGGGGTGAGTTGTGGAAAAGTTGTTTGAAGGTGGATTATCAACCAGTAATTCATGTCTTGGCTATAAAACCTAAAAAATCGCCAACAGTCATACTTAATGAGGTTATTAAGTATCAAACGAAGGAAAGTGATTTAATTGCCGATCCTAATTGGTTTGCTGAGTATGTTAAACAAATGCACAATACTAGAGCGATCGCTTTGGGTGGAATTTTTAGGGATTATTTTAAGGCCCTTGAACAAGAACCAGAAGATTTAATAGGTAACGATGAAGAAGAAGATTTAGATTCAGATAGTGTACATTTGTTTTTTAGTTGGAGGAAAAATGATAAGAAATATAGATTAATTGACTCATCCTAAATCACATTATTAGCTTTTTCTCCTTTGAACTTGTAACATAGTCTATAAGTGTCAAAAGGAGAAATTTATGCCTAGAGGTGGAAGAAGAGAAGGTGCTGGTGGAAAGTTTAAATGGAAGCATGGAAAAACGAAGACTATTAGAGTTCCTGAAGCTTTAGTTGAAAAGATTCTGGAGATTGTTCGTTTTTTAGATGATGGGGGTAATATAAGTATAGATTCTTTAAGCTACATTCAAAAAGATGATTTTTCAGAATCTAAAATTATTGATTTATCAAATGTTGGATTAGTTGCTATTAATGGACAACCTAGTGTACGTATTATTGATTTGTTAAAGAAAGGATATGAAATTAAACCTAAACAAATTTCCAATTATCGATCTATAAAGTCTGCAATGTTCGATTCTAATAATTAAGGTATTATTAGAAAAGTTTTGATTTTTGTAGTATTTTTAGCAAAACGCTGTAACTTATTATTTGATTTTGTTGCGTTGTCTAAAAAGGTTTGTTTTTAACTATTTGGAGTATCCCGATTTGAAATCGGGATACTATATAGAAGTTGTAACAGTTTCAAACTAAGTTATTATTTAATTTTTTTTGGTACATTTATCTATGTTAAAAGTAATAGTTTCTCCTTTTAGTGATAGAATGGAATATGTTGTTGATTCTAGATTAATAGCCCAAGAGTTAGGAATCGAGCATGATACTTTTATTAAAACGATTAGAACCTATCAATCGGAAATAGAATTAGAGACTGGTCAGATATTTTTTGACGATGAAAAATCAGGAATTGAAAGAGAAGGAGGAAAGTATACTTTAAAGAAAAAACCTAAAAAATTTGCTTATCTTAATGAAGATCATGCTATTTTTTTTATGACCCTTAGTGCTAATACTCCACAAGTTGTTAAATGTAAAAAAAACTTAGTTTTAGCTTTTAAAAAAGCAAGAGAAAATAGTATTGTTAAAGTAAAAAAACCTCAGCACACATCAATTTATATAGTTAGACTTGAGAATAGTAGAGATCATAAAATAGGTTATGAATATTGGGGTGTTTTTCAAGAAGCAGGATGGGTTTATCTTATGGTAGAAAAAGAATGGAAAGTGCCAGTTGAAAAATACGATTTATTAGATGGTTCTATAGGTAAGCATTGGAAAAACTTTAGAAAAGATAAAGTTTGGGCTAAAAAAATTGGAGTTTATATCCATAAATTTCGGGATCAAAGAGGAGAAAGAGAATCTAATGCTTATGATCACTCTGAATTAAGTCATTTTAAAGAATGGTTAGCTGAAATTTATGTTCCAGAAATTTTACCAAAATACTTTGTAGATAAAATAGGAAAAAAAGCAACTAGATTAATTTATGAAGAAAATAATTTATTAAATAATTTGATTTTTGAAATAACTGAAATGAAAAAAGAAACTGAAAAACAAAAGGAGTTGTTTGATAAATTTTTAAAATCTAGACAGCAGTTATCTTTGATTTCTAACTAAATAGAGATGAGATATCCTTTAGAGGATAATTGATATAGAAAATGATTAATTATCCCTAAACTTACAAAGATTAACTTAAAGGTGGAAACTTTAAGACCTAATTTTAAGAGGTTAATATTATAGTAGACTAAATAGTGAATATAAATAATTTATTTATTATTTAGTCTAATTTTATAATGTTATATAGTAAAAATATATTTTTTATAAATTTATATTATATATAAGAAGAAAAAAGTAATCATATAGTCGAATTATTTAAGAAAAATAGTTGAAAATGATAAATTATTTTTAAATTATTTTTTCTAATTTGATTAGTTGAGATCGAACACAATCCATAATAAACTAAAACTATACCAAGTATTACGTTGATTAAACCTAAATTATTGCTAAGTAATACTTGGAAAATTAAATAACCAGAATATTATTATGACAGAAAAAAGACCAAGGGATAAATTAGGCCAATTTGTCCTAAAATCTGACAAGCCTAGAAAAGTACGTAGTATTCGATTAACTGATGACACATGGGATTACCTTGGAGAATTAGCGAATCAACGAGGTATTACACGGGCTGATTTATTAGAAGAATATGTAGAAAATGGATTTTTTAATGTTAAGCAAATTTCAGAGAGTTTACCAGAAGAAAAAATGGAGGGATCAGAAAATCAAGATTTAGATAAAAGGCCAACCAAACAAGAATTAGAAAGATTAATGGAAGCTGTCTTAAAGACATTAAAAGTAGGATCCCAATCCAAGCAATACAAGGATGCAAAGAAAGCTTTTAAATTGTTTATTGATAAGCTGTTATCCGAGTATTACACGGAATAAATTAGAACAAAGATCGTGACGAAGTGAACTTTGAGGGCGATGGTATCTGTGGATGATTTATTTACGATTCGTCATGGATTCAAGCCCCAAAGCACGGGCTTTGTTCCTCCATGGATTGTGTAGAGGCGATGTATTTAGTACCTCCAGCAAGGAGCGGACTTAACTTGAATTCTTTTGCGCGCAATAGCATCCTTCAAAAAACTATGAGGTTAGGGATAACAGCTATGGATGGGATTTTAATTGAATCTAGATTGACTTTCTCAAGAAAGAGAGATTTTCCCGCAATGGTTTTTATAAATCTTGCGACAACTTTGCGCTTGATTTTTCTAGCTGTTTTGATTTGGTTTTCACGATTATTTCCTAATTTATTTATTGAAATTCCCATATAAATCCTATTTAGGAGGATGGTAGTATCTCCTTTGGTTTTAATTTGCATTCCATAAATAGCTTCATATAAAGTATCTTCAATCTTAATTGATACAGGAAATAAAGTTTCTTGAGGTTCAGGATTATTATTCCAAAGTTTAATTAAATCAGGATGAATCCCTTGATAAGAATGGATATCATCCGGTAATGCTACAGAAATTTGCCCACGTATTATAGATGGTTTTTCAAATCCCTCCCCGAACCCTCTTCCTAAGTTAGTCTTTTGTTTTTTGCTTTTGTTCATAAGTTTACCTTAATTAAATACAGTTAATATTCAAAATGGAATGGTATTTTTAGATTATTCGTCAGGATCGATTCCT
>JANQIW010000046.1 GCA_028281945.1 Prochloraceae cyanobacterium PL24a_bin.78 | reverse complement strand
ACTTGGATGGGGGAAGACAAAGGAGAAAAAAGTGCATCTTATTTACTTATTACTTATTACTTATTACTTATTACTTAAATCAAGGATGGGGTGAATGGGTGAATGGGAAGATATTTTTATTGATTTTTGTTGATTTTAGGATATTTAACTCTATCATTTTTTTAGAGAATTATTATTATAATTTAATGTAATTTTTACTTTATCATTTCTAAGATTAATCTTTATAATTAAGATATTTATAGTAATTTTTTGACTTTTTTTGTTAATAAATCTTGTTTTTCGTACCATTTTAGGGCATCTGTCAGGGATTCTTTTAGACTTGTAAAGGTTATTCCTAATTCTTTTATAGCTTTGGTATTATCAAAGGTGGTTGGTGTTCGGGCTATTTTCACTCCACTTAAAGGTGCAAATGGTGGTTGGTGGGTTATATTATCGGCAATGTATTCTTGAATTGTACTTATGGTTAGGGCAAACCAATAGGGTATTTGTTTTTTTGGCATTTTCAAACCACTTATTTCTTCTAAGTTCTCTAAAATTTTACTTAAGTAGATATTTTCATTGCCTAAAATATATCTTTCTCCTATTTTACCTTTTTCTTCTGCTAATAAATGACCTTTTGCTACGTCTCTTACGTCGATTAAGTTCAACATACTTTCGAGAAAAAATGGATATTTTCCGTTGACAAATCCTAAAATCATCCTTGAAGGTGGGGTTAAGTTACGATCGCCTGGTCCTATTGGTACGGTAGGATTCACGATAATTACTGGTAAACCTTTTTTATAAGCTGTAAATGCTTCTTGTTCTGCTAAAAATTTCCCTTGACAGTATGCTCCCATCATGTCTTCAAAGGTTAATTTTATGGATTCGTCGGTAATTTTTTGGTTATTATGGTTTTGATTTTGAGCTTTATTACTTTTTAGAATTGATTCTGTGGAGGTATGAACTACTAATTCAACTCCTGCGGCTAGGGATTCTTCCATTATATTACGAGTGCCTATTTGATTGACGAGGGCAAAATCACTTTTAGGATAAGTCCATAAGCCTGCTTTGGCTGCTAAGTGAAATACTCTGTCTACTCCTTGGAGGGATTGACTCACTGTAGTACGATCGACTATAGATCCTGTTATATATTCTACACCTGGTTTAGGTTGATTTGGGGTTGCTAAGTCAAGAATTATAACAGAGTCGCCACGAGTTAATAATAAATCGACTAAATGGCTACCGATAAATCCTAATCCACCTGTTACTAAATATTTTGTCATTGTGACTATTTAATCTAGATTATTATGATTATGATATTGAAAAAAAAGATTGATTGATTAAAAATTTTATGCCTAATCCGCGAATTCTTCATCCTTTAATGGGTTGTAATTTTCCTACTTTGGTTAAGTTGTTATCTCGTAATGGTTTTGTGTCTTTTTCTACAATTCCTCATATTTCTCTTGCGATTATGACTTCTTTATTGCGTTTACCTTTTTCTGTTTTGGAGAAGTTAATGGTTAATAGTCGTCAAGTTTCTGAGATTCCTCCTCCTATTTTTATTGTAGGCCATTGGCGTAGTGGGACTACTTTTCTCTATAATCTTTTGACGGTGGATAATATGTTTAATTACGTATCTCCTTTGGCTGTTGGTTTACCTTGGGATTTTTTGTTACTGGGCCGTATTTTTCAACCTTTTTTGAAGAATCTATTACCAAAGGATCGTTTTATTGATAAGTTGGAGGTTAATCTTAATTCCCCTCAAGAGGATGAAATTGCTTTGGCTAATATGTCTTGTCTTTCTTTTTATCATGGTTTGTATTTTCCTGAGCGGTTTTTAGAAAATTTTAAGGCTGGTATTTTTTTTGAGGGTATTAGTGATAGTGAGGTTGAAAGTTGGAAGGAAATTCTGTCTTATTTTTATACTAAGCTTTATCTTCAAGAACCTGATAAAATTTTGTTGATTAAAAATCCTGTTTATACTGCTAGAATTTCTATTTTACGATCGATTTGGCCTGATGCTAAGTTTATCCATATTTATCGTAATCCTTATGTTGTTTTTCAATCTATGAGAAATTTTTATGTTAAATTGTTTGGGGAGTTGGGGTTACAAGGTTATGAGAAGATTGCTATTGATGATGTGATTTTGGATGCTTATCCTAGGATGATGAATTCCCTGTTTAAGGATTCTGCTGATTTACCTAGTAATCAATTTGTTGAGCTTCGTTTTGAGGATTTTGAAATTAATCCTTTGTCTGGTTTGGAAAGGATTTATCAGTCTTTGGGTTTGAGTGGTTTTGAAAAAAGTTTACCTAGGTTTAGGGCTTATTTGGAATCTATGAAGGGTTATCAAAAAAATCGTTATCCTGAAGATTTTGAGGCTAATAAAAAGGTTGAAAAATATTGGGGTGATTTTCTCGATCGTTGGAACTATAAATTGTGATTTTAACTATTAATTATTAACTATTAATTATTAACTATTAACTATTTGATTATTGATTATGTTTTAAGATTTTTTAATAGCTAGAGGCCATGAAGAATTATTAAAAATCTTAGGCCTCTGGTGTATAAGATGGATAGGAATCCATTGTGATGGTTTCATTGCTTGATTTTCTCATTTAAGCAATTAAAGAAGCTTGGGGTTTAGCAAAAATCATGCGCCCTGCGGCTGTTTGTAAGGCGGAGGTAACTATGACGCATAATTCACCACCAACATATTCTCTCCCTTCTTCTACGACTACCATGGTGCCATCATCGAGATAACCGATGCCTTGTTGGGCTTCTTTTCCTTCTTTGAGGATTTTGAGATCGAGGCGATCGCCTGGTAGATAAATGGGGCGAATGGCTTGTGCTAAGTCATTTACGTTAAGGATAGAGATTTTTTGAAGGCTAGCAACTTTACAAAGGTTGTAATCGTTAGTTAAGAGTGTGCCGTTGATTTCCAATGCTAAATGAATTAACTTGGCATCTACTGTATGAATTTCTTCATATTCTTCTGAATGGATTACTATTCTTTTGGGAAAAGTTTCTTGAATCCGATTCATTATATCTAATCCTCGTCTACCTCGAATCCGTTTTAGATCGTTAGTTGCGTCTGCTAATTGCTGTAATTCGGATAAAATGAACTGAGGTAGAAGAATTTGGCCTTCGATGAAACCTGTTTCTAAAAGTCTTTCAATTCTGCCATCGATAATGCAGCTAGTATCAACTATTTTGGTAGATGCAGGCTCTAAAATTCCTTCTGCTACTAACATGGTTTCAATACTATTGGGATTAATGAGACGCAAAAAAGTTCGCCCATGAGTATCGGCTAGACTAATGCCTAAATAGGAAAACATGATGCTACCTAAAATTGCTGTCATGGGTTTAAGGAAGTCGAGTTGTTTTGGGATTGGTAGTAGGAAAATTGGTGCTAAAAGTAGGTTGGCTACTAATAATCCAATTACTAATCCAACAGCCCTGGTTAAAATTACCTCGATGGGTGTACTTCGGATTTTGGTTTCTAAACGTCGATAGGTAGTTTGTGCTACTAATCCCATGGCAAAGCCTATTACTGAGGTAAAACCTGCGATTAACCAGTGTAAGGCGTTGATGTTGGAAACTTGTAGTAAAACTGATTCTGGGAGTAAATCGATGCTGGCATAGCCGATTCCTCCTCCTGCTATAACAAAAATGATTATGACGATTGCATCTAACATTGTTAAAATATTAATGGGTATGACTTTAATAATATACTTAAATCTATTATATCGTTGAATCTATCTGAATTGGGGAAGGAATAATTAAACAATAATATTAATTAATTGCCTAATTTCAGTGTAAATATTGATGGGGAATTTTTTGTTAGAAAAGAATTTGGAAAAAAGTATTGTTAGCTACCCTTCTAGTTTGGGAGATTTTGACAATATTACGGGGGCATATATTCATATTCCTTTTTGCAAGCGTCGCTGTTTTTATTGTGATTTTCCTATTTCCGTTTTGGGTGATGCTGCTATTAATCAGCATTTTATCAGTGTTGATAAGTATGTTGAATTTTTATGTCGGGAAATTAAGTTTACTAAATTTTCTCTAAATTTTCCTAGTAATTCTTTAAGAACTATTTTTTTTGGTGGGGGCACTCCTTCTCTTTTGGAGGTACAACATTTAGAGGATATTCTGATAGTTATTGAGGAAAATTTTGGCATTGCAAGTGATGCTGAAATCTCTATGGAAATGGATCCTAATACTTTTAGTCGGGCTAAACTTGAGGGTTTTCAAGGTTTGGGGATAAATCGGGTTAGTTTGGGGGTGCAGAGTTTTGAAGATGATTTATTGAAGGTTTGCGGACGATCGCATAGTGTTAATGATATTTTCGCTGCTGTGGAAATAATTAATCAAGTGGGGATATCTAACTGGAGTTTGGATTTGATTTCTGGTTTACCGAATCAGTCTTTGTCTCAATGGCGAGATTCTCTTTCTAAGGCGATTGATTTAAAACCGAATCATATTTCTTGTTATGACTTGGTGTTGGAACCTGTGACGGTTTTTGGTAAAAAATATCAACCGGGAGATAAGCCTCTTCCCACTGATGAGATGGCAGCCCAAATGTATCGTTTGGCAGTGGAGATGCTAACTGATGCTGGGTATAACCATTATGAGATTTCTAATTATGCCCAAAAGGGTTATGAGTGTCGGCATAATCGGATTTACTGGGAGAATAAGCCTTATTATGGTTTTGGCATGGGAGCGACGAGTTATGTTGATGGGAGACGTTTTTCTCGCCCTCGCATTCGGAAGGATTATTATGCTTGGGTTGAGGAGATGGAATTGAGTTTTGATTGGGTAAATTTTCCTAAAACTGATCAGTATAACCAACTTTTAGAAACTTTGATGCTGGGTTTACGATTGGCTGAGGGGGTTAGTCTTTCTAAAATTAGGGAAACAATGGGAAATGAAATCTTAACAAAAATTTACAATTGTTTGGAATCTTATTCTGTACAAGGTTGGGTGGAAATTAATTTAGTAGATGAAAATATTCGTTTAATGGATCCTGATGGGTTTTTGTTTTCTAATACTATACTTTCTAGTTTGTTTAATGCTTTGGAGGATGGGTGATGTTTGATTTTATTTTTCTAGGTTTTTAATATTTATATTATATTACATTAATAGATTATATATCGAGAAAATGTATATTTTTTGATAAGTAAAGTTGAAATGTTTGAAAAAGGGTTTTTTTATTAAAATTGAGTGCTATAATTAATTCAGAGTTAATTTTAGAGGTCTCAAATCCCTGATTTGGCAAGGATTCTCTACAGTCTCATGGGTCCTTTCCCTTGATGGGAGAACTAAGTTAAATGGAAACACAATTTTAATGATCTGCAAAAGTCAGGTCATTTTTTAATGGATATATGGATATTTCATCTTGCTAAGGAGTATTATAGTTAATAATTACTAGGTATTAATTCTAAAATAATCTAAAAAAATCAATACTTTAAATTAATAGAAGCAAATCATGACTAATAAGATATTGAATCACCGAGTTACTAAAAATTTTATCCCTTTGCCGCCAATGAATACTCCTAATGTGGGTGAGTTGGCTATGGATTTTAGTTTACCCAATATTCGGGGTGAAATGGTGAAGTTATCAGATTATCGGGGGATAAAGCCTGTGGTTTTGGCTTTTACTCGGATTTTTACGGAAAAGCTGTTTTGTCCTTATTGTTATCCTCATATTAATGATTTAAATAAGCGATATTCTGAAATTACTGCTAAAGGTGCTGAATTATTAATGATTACTAGCACTGATGAGCAGCAAACGAAGGAAATTATTGATAATCTGAATCTGGGTTATCCTTTACTTTGGGATCCTGATTGTACTACTTTTCGTCGCTATGGTGTAGGGCAAGCTTTGGGTGCGCCTTTGCCTGGGCAATTTATTGTGAATAGGCAGGGTTATATTACTTTTCGCCATCTCTTTTCTTTTATTGATGGCCATGCTTCTACTGATAAGATTTTGGTAGAATTGGATAAACTTTAATTGAGATGGTTATGGTTACTAGCACTTTGAATTATCAGGAAAAGGTGGATAAATGTATTGAGATTTTGAAGCTAGAGTTGCCTACTTTATTTGAAAAGCAGATTTCTTACGATATTTATAGTAAGGATATTTCTTTCAAAGATCCAGTTAATTCTTTTAAGGGTAAGTTTTTTTACCGTATTATTTTTTGGACTTTACGGTTTCATGGTCAGCTTTTTTTTACTGATATCCATTTTGATTTACATGAGGTTAAACAATCTGAATCTGATATTATTCGCGCGGATTGGACTGTTAGGGGAAGTTTATTAGTTCCTTGGAAAACTTCTATCTTTTTTAATGGTTTTTCTATTTACAAGTTGAATGATGATGGTTTGATTTACGATCATGTGGATAATTGGGATCGAAAGCCTACGGAAATATTGAAGCAGTTTTTTGGGAAGTAATGGTTAAATAAGGTTTGAATAAGGGTAAAGATTGATGGTTTCTCTTCAATTTGGGCAAATTCGGGTTGTGCCTGGGCAAAGAGTTATTCTGGATGGTGTTAGTTGGGAGGATTTTGAGTCTATTTTGGCGGAGTTGGGGGAGGATAGAGGTAGTCGTGTTGTTTATTTTGATGGGGTTTTTGAGTTAATGTCTCCTTTACCTGAACATGAAAGAGCTAAAATTCTTATTGGTGATTTTGTGAAGGTTTTACTGGATGAGTTGGGTTGGGATTGGGAATCTTTGGGTTCTACTACTTTTAAATCTCCTGATATGAATGCTGGTATTGAACCTGATGATTGTTTTTATATTCAAAATTATTCTTCTATTATTGGGAAGGATCGCATTAATCTAAGTGTAGATCCTCCTCCTGATTTAGCTATAGAAATTGATGTGACTTCTCAAACTCAAGTTTCTGCTTATAAAGCTTTGAATGTTCCTGAAATCTGGCGGTATTTTGATGGTAATCTGGAGATTAGTTTGCTTGGAGAGGATGGTTATATGATTTCTTCTTCTAGTTCTATTTTTCCTGGTTTCCCTGTTGTTGATATGATTCCTCATTTTGTGAATATTGGTCGATCTCAAGGGATGAGTAGAGGGATTAAAGGGTTTCGGGAGTGGGTGAAGGGACAATTATAATTCATTAGAAATATTATTTAATTTATTAGAAGAGTTGAATTTAAGTATAAAATAATGTACTACAATCATCCATTACCTTTAATATTGAGCTTTACTTAAGCTAATTTAATTTGAATTGCGTTTTTCTTGTTCAATTCTTTCTCGAATAGCTTCCTCCATAATGCGAATATTTTCCTCAATTGGTGTGCCATCTTCTGTGCAAACTGGCGGATAACGTTTCACTGTTACACCATCCTTGATTTCAAAAAACTTGCGCATTGCTTCCATATCATCTTTATGTGAAAGAACATATGCTCTTAACTCTTTTCTACTCATTGAATCATAATCTGGTTTCATAAAAATACCATTCTCCATCTGGTGGAATAATAACTTCAATAGTTTCACCAGCCATAATAAAAATATTCCCTGTATTATTATCAAAACGAAACAATCGAATATCAAGATATCCATTAGATAACATTTGACAAACTCTTATGCTGGCTTGGGCTTGTTTATTAGTTGGTTTTATTTTTTTACCCTCTGAATAAGTTTTATGACTGGTTTTCATCTAAATTTGATTATAGCATAAAAAATTTAAAGCATTGGTAAGGCTTTAGAAAGTTGTTTCCAAGCTTTAAATAAATTCCCTTGCATTAATGCGGAAATGCCATCTAAGGCAATAAATTCTGGGGTATTGGGAGATATTTTCAGGGCAATTTGTAGAGGTTTTTCTGCTTTTTTTCCCTGCCAATTGTAGAGATAGACAAAGGCAAGATAAGCATGATTGTATGGATTTTTGCTATCAATTTCGATAACTTTTTTCCATGCATTAATTGCGCCTTTAACATCTTCTCGTAACACTCTAGATAAAGCAATTGTATATGCCCAATCTAAATTTTTTTCCTCTTTTAAACGATGGGATAATACTATATCTGTTTGCAATAAATAGTCTTGAATTGGATCATATTGATTAATTCTAGCAGTTTGGGCAAAGATAGGATCTAAACCTTTTATTCCTTTACTTAAATTTGGTGCTAATTGTCGAAATTGTGTCATTAAATCTAACTCTGGTGCGGGGATTTCTTGGGCGGTGGAATCGATTTTTATTTTGATATTTTTTGTGTCAATGGGATAGGTTTCCCCTGTTTTTCTATTGAGGTATTTTGCTTTTAAGATGTACTCACCTTCAGTAATATTTTCGGGAGGAAACATTGCGGTTTTTTCGATTATTTTTACTGGGGTTTTTGTCTGGGATTTTTTAGTATAAAGTCTTCCCATTCCTATGGCATGATCATGAATCCATTGATTATTTTTATTGAGGGATTTATCATCATTTTCCCAAGTCAATATAAGGATACCATTTTGTAATTCTTCTAGGTTTCCAGTCCAATTATAAGTAATAGGTAAAGGCTTCCCTGGAGGAGATTGAATAGGAAGATTTATAGCTTCTAATTTAACTTGATTTTCTGTTTGAGATATGGGAAAAACTTCTACTAAAGGGCTAATGCGATGATAGAGGTTAAGCTTACTTTTATCGGGAATATTCCAAGTATCAATTAATTGAAATTCTTCGCCTTTTTCTACTAAATCTACAATGTTTTTTTGAGATTCAGGCACTAATCCTTGTTCTTCTGTTTTAGTTAAAAACCAGTCTAATGAGCGATAATCTTGGTTTACTTCTGAATCTTTTACCCCTACTTGACGGGCATAAACTTGATAGTTTGCTTTGGCACCATAGAAGGAAAAATTATGTTGATTAATTTCTGCAGTGGAAGGTAAAACCCCTAAATTGGAAGTTAAAAAAGGTGCAGTATTGATCATAGTTTCCACTACTTTTTCATGGGGAAAAATCTTTCCAGTGTAAGGAAAAAATTCTACTCTTGGGCTAAAAGTTTGAGTTAACCAACTACCTCCAAGGGGAAATAAATTAAATAACATCAAAATGATGGCAAATCCTATTGTAATTCTAGGAATATAACTCTGCCATTTTCCCACCCAACTTAGCAAACCAATTGCTAAAAATAATGATAATACTGGCAATAATGGTAAAAGATAACGAGCATCTTTATTGACATTTAATGAACAAAGGAAATACCCTCCTACTAAGAAAATAAGCAACCATCTAATGTTAAAAGATTCAAGGTTTAATAATCCTTGTTTTTTATAAATTTTTTTTCGATTTTTTTTGGTGAAAAAAGTAATAATATCAATCTTTTTTTTCTTAATCCAATAGATTAATATTCCAACAATGGGCACTATTAATAAACTCCAAGAAAGCAAATATGGTAGGATTTTAAAATAATAAATCCAAGCATCTAAAGTATTTAAAGCTGGATCTCCTTCTGCAATTGCTGAATCAATGGTAGCCCTTTTTCCTGATGTAAAAATTAATAACCAATTGGTACGATACCAAGGATAAAATATCAGTAAAGATGAACTTAATCCTATAATTAATTGCGCTAATTTTCCCCAAGATTTATTAATAATAAGAGTGGCAAAAATCCATATTAAAGGAATTAATAAAAACAATAAAGCAGTCTGTTTAATTCCTAAAGCTACTCCAAAAGAAAGCCCAAATAAAATACTAGCTAACCAACCATGATTAAAGTTTTTAATAAATTTCCATCTTGTCAATAAATAGAAGCTTAAAGTAACAATAGCTGTCAAAGGATAATCGAGGAGAAATTCCATTCGATAGCGATATATTCCAGGCAATAACTGACATAAACCTGCCGCTAATAAGCCTACTGAAACAGTAAATAATTCTGCACCTAAACCATAAATGGAAACCAAAAGAATCCCACTAAAAAAAAGCATCACTAAAGTTGCTGAATCCGAACTAGTTCCAAATATATTTAGAAAAGGAACAGTTAAAATATAAGTTAAAGGTGGTATTTTTGAAGAAAGCAACCATAAACTTTGCCACCATTCCTCGTTAAATAATTGAGGATTTTCTAAAATTTTTTGATAATTTAATACGCCATTAAGGTAGTCGGCTGAATCCCAACTTGGTACTGAATGATCTAAAGCAAACCAAGTTCGATCTATAACTGCTCCTAATAACCAAATCAGGAAAATAATCCATAAGGGAGAAATATTTTTAGTGAATTTTTTAGAAAGAAAAGGACTTGAATTTAGCATATAAAACAAATTTTCTAGAATAATTAGAGACGAAAAAATCTCAATTGATAAATTGTTACTACCTCTACATCCTGTAGAGAATATTGTTAACAATATTTAATAAACCTATCTGAATATTAAGAGATTAGGTTTTAGCAATTTCCATGGCAATTATAATAACAGATTTACATTTTATAGGATGCCAAAGTACAAAATAAAAGCTAAGATGAT
The DNA here is from genome assembly GCA_028281945.1 of Prochloraceae cyanobacterium PL24a_bin.78. Classification (GTDB taxonomy): domain Bacteria; phylum Cyanobacteriota; class Cyanobacteriia; order Cyanobacteriales; family JANQIW01; genus JANQIW01. The sequence goes on along the minus strand of JANQIW010000046.1, from coordinate 37,320 downwards.
TAGTAAAAACCTTAGAAAAAATTTTCGAGTTATGGCAATCAAGACTACTCAAAAAAGGGCACACAAAAAAGAAAAACCTTGGTGGAATCGCCCTTTATGGGGAGACAAAGGGTTATTAGAAAGATTTAAACATTGGTTTTTTAAACCTGCGGTACCAGAAACAGCAATAAATATCCATAATAATGCTTTCTTACAACTGAAAAATATTGCGGCAATAGCTAAATCTATTGACAATTATAAACTTAGTAGTCAAGAATTTTATTATTATCTCAAGGTTAAAAATTTATTAACAAACGGAGTAGATGATTACGAGGGTTTATCTGAAAGCCTTGGTTTGCTTAAAGTAGCATTAGAAGCTAAAGATAGTTTCATGAAAATTGAACAAATTGAAATGCGTTATCTAGGTTTTAAACAAAAAGAATTCTATGATTTTGTATTTGAACTTTTAAAACAAGAAACTCCTAAAGAAAATTTTCGTCCTTTAGTTCAAAAAAAATTGGTACAGAGTGTTTTAAGTATAAAAAGTGAAGACGGAAAAACCGCTTTACAGGCTTATATGAAAGCACTAGAGGTGATTTCTAAACATGACTTGGGATTAAGATTATTATATTTATTTAAACAATATGATCTCGGTGATTTTGCTACTATTAGAACTATATCTGATCTTGCTTCTGATTTGTATTATAATAAGGATGAAAAAGATTTACAAGATCTCAAAGAATTTCAGTATATCGCTAGGGTGAATTCTGATGTGTTTGATCGATTGGCAGAAATAATTTCTATTCCCAAAACTAAAGATCCAATTTATACCTATGCAATTATGCTTCAATATATAGGTCTTTCTCTCAAATACCAAGATTCTTTTGTTCAATTCCAACAACTGATTTCAATCATGAAAAATTGGAAAGAATATTACAAGCCAGTAGAAGCTACTCGAATAGAATATAACCCCCGTGATTATGCTATTCCAGAAGAATTCACCCAAGAAATACCCGGATTAGATATCTATCAGAAATACCAACAATATACAGAAGAAGAAGCTAATTCTGAAGAAAACTAACTAATTCTTCTAATTTTAACCAAGGAATACCACTAGAGAGAATTTCTCTGGCTTTCTCTATGCCTTGAAGATGATTGCCAAAAGGTACAACTTCTGCCACCTGAAGTGCTAAAGAAGCATTTAACACCACAACATCTGTTTGAGGAATACTCCCTTTGCCTTGTAAGACATTACGTAAAATAGTGGCATTTTCTTCTACATCTCCACCTTTTAAAGCAGTGGTAGAGGCTTTGGTTAAACCAAATTCAAGAGGATTAATACTATGAATACTCATTTTTGATTCATCAAACATCGCAAAATCTGTTTCATCTGCTAAGCCAGCTTCATCTAATTTCTCTCTTCCATGGAGAACAATTCCTTTGGAAACACCTAAATGCTTTAAAGCGTGAGCCATAGGAGAAATAAATTGGGAATTATATACTCCAATAACCTGTCCAGTGGGATATAAAGGATTAACTAAAGGACCTAAAAGATTAAAAACTGTACGAACTTTAAGGGTGCGTCTTATTTGAGAAACAGCTTTAAGGGCAGGATGCCAACCAGGTGCAAATAAAAAAGTAATACCAATTTCTTTAAGTGCAGCGTATACTCTCTCAAATGGACTAGATAAATTCACACCTAGATATTCTAAGACATCAGCGGATCCCACCTTACTAGAAGCTGATCGATTTCCGTGTTTGGCAACTTTAACTCCAGCGGCTGCCACCACAAAGGCAACAGCAGTGGAAATATTAAAAGTAGAAGCCCCATCGCCTCCAGTGCCACAAGTATCAATCACTGGCATAGAATGCTCTATAGAATCAATTTTTAAAGACTGAGTATGCAAAATTTGAGCCATTCCAGCTAATTCTGTGCCGGAAACTCCTTTGGCAGAAATAGCTACTAAAATAGCACCAGATAATACAGGTGGAATTTCCTCGTTTAACCAACCTTGCATTAATTGTGAAGCTTCAAATTGAGTTAGAGATTCTTTATCTAGTAATTTTTCGAGTAAATTAGACCAATTGCTTATTGTATTGATTACCATAGATGATTTTTTTTGATCTTGATTTTGTAATAATAGTCAAGAATTAAGTATAAGATATTCTAGCTAGTTTATTTATTACTTGTTACTTATTGCTTATTATTTAAAGACTGTTGCCATTATGTTTTAAAATCAAAAATGCTAATGTTGACTTAACTTTTAGAAAAGATGAAATATATAATCAGAGTAGCTAGTTTCCTATTGTTATTAACCATTTTAACATTTCCATTACCAAGTATTGCAGCAAGTTCTACTGCGGTTACAGGAAGCTTTGAAAACTCCAATTTTACTGGCAAAGATTTCTCAGGCCAAAATTTACAACTGGCTGAATTTACAAAGGTAAATCTTGAAGCAGCTAACTTACAAGATACTGACTTACGAGGTTCCGTGTTTAATGTTTCTAACCTTCAAGAAGCAAATTTACACGGTTCCGATTTGACTAATGCACTGGCCTATTTAACCAGCTTCAATAATGCTGATTTGACTGATGCAGTATTTGCTGAGGCAATTATGTTACGTTCTACTTTTAACAATGCCAAAATAGAGGGTGCTGATTTTTCTTTAGCTATTTTAGATGGAGAACAAGTTAAAAAGCTCTGTAGTTATGCTTCAGGAGTTAATTCTAAAACAGGTGCAGATACCCGCCAATCTTTAGGATGTAACTAAAGGAATTAATATTGATTAAATATATTAATAATGGTAAATCTTGATAGTTTTTGGTTAGAGAAAAAATATTAACCACTAACTATTCACTATTAAACATTTTTTGGAGATCAAAATTTTGATGAAATGTGTGGGCATAATCGGAGGTGGGCAATTAGCCTCCATGATGGGCAATGCTGCTCAAAAGTTGGGAATAGATTTGATGATTCAAACTCCTAATTCTTTCGATCCAGCAGTGGAAATCGCTACAGGGACGATTTTTGCAGAAGTTGATGATGTAACAGCTACTGAAAATCTTGCTAATTATTGCGATTTAATTACTTTTGAAAATGAATTTATTAATTTAAAAGCTCTAGAACCTTTAGAACAAAGAGGGGTTATTTTTTACCCATCTCTCAAATCTCTGGCTCCTTTATTAGATAAATATGAGCAGCGTTGTTATCATCGGGATTTAGGATTACCAATTCCCCGATTTAAAGCATTAGAAAAAGAAAAAAATTTCACTTCAGATTGGGGCTTTCCTGTGGTTGTTAAAGTTCGTCGTCATGGTTATGATGGACAAGGTACTTTTATAGTTAAAAATCAAGCAGATTTGGAATCAATTGGGACAAAATTTTCAACTGATTTACTATTGTTGGAAGAGTTTATCCCTTTTGAAAGAGAATTGGCAACCATTGCCTGTCGCAATATTGAAGGAGAAATAGCAATTTATCCAGTGGTAGAGACCTATCAAGAACAACAAGTATGCCAGAAAGTAATTGCTCCGGCAGATATTTCTGAGGACGTAAAATCACAAGTAGAAAACATTGCTCATCGTTTGTTGGGAGATTCTTGGATAGGAGTGATGGGAATTGAACTCTTTTTGACATCAGAAAATCAGGTCTTGGTAAATGAAATCGCCCCTCGTACTCACAATTCTGGCCATTATACTATCGATGCTTGCAATATCTCTCAGTTTGAAATGCACTTAAGAGCTGTTACAGATCTGCCTTTAATCACTCCTAAGTTGAAATCTCCACAAGCTGTAATGATTAATTTATTGGGTTATGAATATTCTGAGTCAGATTATGAGGAAAAACTTCAGCTTCTTAGGGAAATTCCTCAAGCATATCTCCATTGGTATGGTAAAACTCCATCTCGCCCAGGCAGAAAGTTAGGTCATATTACGGTTTTATCAGAGGATTCCTCGGAAGGTTTATCACAAGATTTACTAGAAATTACAAAAAAAATTGAATATATTTGGTATGGAAATTAGATATAAAAGACTAAAAGATAAATATTTATCATAGTAATCATATTTTAAAAAAGCTATAAGAACAATTTTTCTAAGTTTTGATGGTTTTACGATAAATAATACAATAATAATTTATATTCCTTACTTAACTCCACCTATAGAATTCAAGGAAACGTCAAAGATACTTATTCTAAGTTTGATAAGCAATCCATGAGATGTTAACTTTAAATTTGCCAAATCAGAAAAAAATAGTTATAATATCTTTAGAGTTTAGCTACTGAGTTGGTGACTGCCTAAATAGTTTTTTGATCTATGCTTAAAACAATTAGGGAATTAATAGGTCTTGCGGTAGTAAACCGAGCATTGTACTCGGAAACAGAAGTAAAGATGCGTTGATGCCCACCTGGTTAATCCAGGTCAAAAACTAAGGTAAAACGGCTTCGTGGTTGACTCTCTTCTGCATTTTAAAACATATATATTAATATTAAAAACCACATAATAAATATTATTTTAAGTTATACTTTACATTATTATTAATTTTTTAAAGTAGAGACATAACCTTGATATCATTAGAAGAAGTAACAAAACTGGGTGCCGGTGTAATCATAGATGAAGATTTCACTGATGGTAATTTCGATACTACAAACCTTCAGTATTGGGAAATCAATGGCATAGGTACTAACTTCCGCTCTCCTAATAATAGAGATTTTGACTATGCTATCTCTAATCAAATTTCTCAAGGCGGGGCATCCTTTAGTGATAATATAAGCTATAGTATTCCCGATGCTACAACTCCCTCTGGTAATGCTCAATTTGGTATAGCTAAAGAGGATGAAGTTGCTATCATTCGTTATACTACTTTCTCTGATGTCGCCAGTAACTCTAGAGAGAGATATCACATTCAAGTGGCTTTATTACAAAGTGATCCTACTTTAGAAGGAAGCCCTCATTTCGGACATGATTTATCCATCGAAACAGAAAATCGATTTGTAAGCCTCAGTAGTAATCATCCTAATCGAGTTCAACTCACTACTTCAGTAGAAAACATCGAACCAGTGAATCAGGCTGTTAGAAATGCTCATTATAATAATACCACAACTACTGCTGATTTAGATCAAGAATACACAAGTTTAGTAATTTTCCGGAATCAACCAGAAACTAATACAACAAATGTAGAACAATGGGGACATAATTTATTTGGAGATTACGATATTGCTACATCATTAGAAAATGAATTTACCCAAAACCAGAATCCTGATTATTCTTTTTTCAATGAAATTCAAGTTTTTTTCCAAAGAGGGGATACTAGATACGATTTAATTAGAGATGATATAGATATTAATGATGCTCAAATTGGTATTACCCAACTTCATGTCGGTATTACCAAAAAAACTGATTTTAATCTTGATTATCGCACTGATGCTAGGGATTTCATCCGTTGGAATTATTATCGCTTTCAAGATGGATTACAAAATTTACAAACTGGTGATGGAAATAATGATGGTTTGAGTAATGAATTGGATTTGGCTTTATGGAATGATTATCGAGGGGAAATTCACGATCCTAATTTTGATTTAACTCAATCCAGTTATAGCTACAACTTAGATGAAGTAGTTAATAGTTCTTATTTTATAGAAGATAATAATCATATTCCACCAGAGTTTAGTTACGATCCTAGTACAGGAAACTTTTATATCGATACTCAAGGTGAATTTCTATTATCATGGGTGACTAATCAACCAGCAATTTCATTTGAAACACTAGGTGATAACTGGTGGATTGATGAAGTAGGAAATACTCAACAATGGGTAGATTTGGATTTAACAGGTATTAGTACTAATGAACCAACTTTAGTGGCAACTTTTGCTTCTGGATTGGAGATTGCTGATTTTGGCTTAACTGAATATGGTTTAGCTGATGGAAGTGGAGGAATCGTTGAGTTAGTAACTAATAACAATAATAATAATTCAGATTTAGTAACTACTTTTTTTGATGTTGAGGATGATTTTGTCAATTTAGGGAATACAAATATTAGTTTTACTATTGCTAATGAAGGTGCTGGTGCAGTTATTGATGATTTTCAAGTAGAAATTTTTTATTCTGCAGACGATGATATTATTGGTAACGCTGATGATATCTTGCTTGATAGCATATTGATTAGTGATTCTTTAGCTTCTGGAGAAAGTATTACAAGATCCCAAGAGATTCAGTTACCAATTAGTGAAATATATGATGTGGCTCAAAATGAAAATCCAAGCATATTCAATACACAAGCCCAATCTACCAGTGTGGATTATCTAGGTATAGTCATCGATAGAAATTCTGATATCAGTAACGAAATTAATAAAGAAAATAACTTAAATTTAGGCATGGGAACGGATATTGACGATATTAGTTATTTCCCATGGGATATTGATAATAACGGCATCGTAACACCTAGTGATGTTATTTTTGTGATAAATCGTCTTGGGAATACTGCCAATACAACAGAGGATTTAGATTATTTAAAAGCCGATATTGATGGGAATGGTTTGATAACTCCGACAGATGCTATTGCAGTTATTAATCGTTTGGGTTATTTTCGCAACGAAGGAGTTATAGAAGGGTAAATCCAGAAATCTGATATGATGAAGAATTGAAAATTAAGAACAATAAATTATAAAGTTTCAGTAAAAAAATCACCTTTTGTATCAAATTGTATCAAAAGGATCGAAATAAAAATTAATTAAAAGGTAAAATTTACAAAAACCAAAAGTAAAATTAACTAAATTTAAAGAAGATTGGTAAAAATTTCAACCTGCATCAAGTCAAACCAATGGAATGCCGATAAATACAAATTGGCAAATGGATTAACATTGATTTACCAACATCTGCCAGCAACACCGGTAGTAGCCGTGGATACTTGGGTGAAAGCTGGAGCAATAGTAGAACCAGATAAGTGGGATGGAATGGCGCACTTTCTAGAACATATGATATTTAAAGGAAGTGAAAAAATCCTACCAGGAGAATTTGACCAAATCATAGAAAAAAGAGGAGGCATGACAAATGCTGCAACAAGTCATGATTATGCTCACTTTTTTTTAATGACATCAGCTGAATATATCCCTGAATCCTTACCACATTTAGCAGAAATTCTCTTAAATGCTGCCATTCCAGAGAATGAATGGGAACGAGAACTGGATGTAGTATTAGAAGAAATTCGTTCTACCTATGATGATCCTGACTGGATTGCATTTCAAAATCTATGTAATATTATGTATCAAAATCATCCATATGGAAAATCAATTTTAGGAGAACCATCTTTATTAATGGAATTAACTCCTAATAAAATGCGCTGTTTTCATCAAAAATACTATCAACCAGAGAATATGTGTGTATCCATCGTTGGAGGAATAGAAGCAGAAAAAGCAATTTCTTTAGTAACTCAAGCATTCACATCATTTCCAAAACCATCGGAATGTCCAATAAATAAGATAAAAAATGAAGAACCATTACAACAAATTCGCCGTAGTGAAGTATGTTTACCAAGGATTAAAGAAGCCCGTTTATTAATGGGATGGTTAGGTCCGGGAGCAAAACAATTAGAAGAAGCATTTGCTTTAGATGTGTTATCAGTAGTTTTAGCAGGAGGAAGACTTTCTAGACTAGTTGACGATTTATTAGAAGAGAAAAAATTAGTATGGGATATTGATAGCGATTTCTCATTACAACAAGATTCAAGCTTATTTACCATTAGTGCTTGGTTAGATGAAAAAAATTTAGAAGAAGTTGAAAAAAGAATTATAGAACATATTATAAAAATACAACAGATAGAAATAACTCCAAAAGAATTACAAAGGGCCAAACGTTTACTATTTAATGATTATATCTTTTCACAAGAAACACCCTGTCAATTAGCAGGTTTATATGGCTATTATGAAACCATAGCTAAGGGAGAATTATCTAGTCTCTATCCCATTATCATCAAAACAATGGAAGCAAAAGAAATTCAGCGAGTAGCTAAGCAATATATTTCTTGTCAGAGTTATGCCATTAGTATATTAAAGCCAACATCCACATCCTACAACAACAATTTTACAACCACAATCTTACAACCAAATGGAAACCATCACCAAAACTAAACAAAATCAATCCATTCACCATTTAGTCTTAGCAAATGGCATCACCACTATCGCCGTAGAAAATCCTACAGCTGATATAATAGCGTGCAGAATTTTTTTGAAAAACGCTGGGGGATGTTGGGATTCCAAAGCCAAAGCTGGTTTATCTCATTTACTCGCATCAACCATCGCTAAAGGCACACAAAACCTCTCGGCAGTAGAAATTGCTTCAAAGGTTGAATCCACAGGGGCAAGCCTTGGTGTGGATGCTGCTACAGATTATTTTTTAATCAGTATTAAAACGGTTACTTCTGATTTTCTTCCTATGTTGGAATTAACAGCAGAGATTATGCAAATGCCAAGTTTTCCAATTGAAGAGATAGAATTAGAAAAAAATCTAACTAAACAAAATATTCGATCGCAACAAGAACAACCTTTTAATGTAGCCTTTAATCAATTAAGAGAGGCAATGTATCCCAATCATCCTTATGGAATATCCATACTTGGTACAGAAGAAAGCGTATCTAATTTAACTCAGGCAGATTTAAAAGAATATCATAAAACCTATTTTCGCCCAGATAATTTAGTTATTAGCATATGTGGTAACATAAATGTTAAAGAGGCAGTTCAGACAGTGGAAAAGATATTTGGTAATTTGCAAAATCCGAATGAAAGTATTAAGCCACTTAATGTACCTTCATTAATTAATAAACCTATTGATAAAATATTGTCACAAGAAACTCAACAATCCATTGTGATGTTAGGTTATCTCGCTCCTGAAATAAAAAATGATGATTATATTGTATTAAAATTACTAAGTACTTATTTAGGTAATGGTCTTTCTAGTCGTTTATTTGTTGAATTACGGGAAAAACGTGGTTTAGCTTATGATGTTTCCTGTTTTTATCCTAGTCGCTTGTATGATGCTCAATTTGTAGCTTATATGGGGACTGCTCCAGAAAATACTGAAATTGCTGTGAAAGGATTACGTGATGAAGTAGAAAGATTATCTGAAATAAAGTTAAGTGAGGAAGAATTACAAACTGCCAAAAATAAATTATTAGGTCAATATGCCTTAGGCAAACAAACTAATGCTGAAATAGCACATATTTATGGTTGGTATGAATGTTTAGGTTTAGGCATTCAATTTGACGAAGAATTCCAAAATTCCATAAATGAAGTAAATAGTAACGTTATACAATCTTGTGCTCGTAAATATTTTTCAAAACCTTATCTTTCTATAGTAGGACCTGTATAATATAATTAAGTAACAGTAATAAGTAAAAGTAATAGATAGTTAGAATTTTAAAAATCCTTCATTAACTTAATAGTAAATTTTCTGTATTCTTAAGAGAATATGATTATAGCTTTTACTAATAGGTAATTTTCAATGGATTTGGGATTGTCTCTCCATCTTCTAATAAGATTAAAAGATACCCTCTTGTTGCTTCCATAATCTCTTCTAAAGCCTCTTGATGACTATTTCCATGGGCCATAATTCCTAATTCTAAACACTTAGCAAGGTAAGCTTCATTTTCTTTTGAATATTCGATGGAGTAAGAATAAATATTGACATAGTCGTTAAGATTTTCCATTGTTTTGATTTTCCTGTTGTAAATTTTTAAGCTTAATTAATGCTGCTTGAAGTTGTTTAATTTGATAGGGTTTTGGTTTACCAAATTCAACTTCTTGAAAATTAATTTGAGGCTCCCCTTGCCAAAATACTTTAAATGGATAATGATTTGAACCCTTTTTTCTGGGTTTCCCAAAAAATGTTTCGGCTATTTTTAATAAGCGTGGAAATCTAATATTATTAGTATTTTCTAGTTCTTTTAATGCTTCTTCTATCTCCATGTTTATATATGAATTTGATTTACAATAGAATTAAATTAATATTTTTTGCTATCTGATTATAGCTGTATTTGGTATCTTTAATATTAATATTAAGGGAATATTAAAAGCTTATTAAACTGAAGTAAAATAGATTTTAAAATATTTTGAGATTAAAAAATATCATTGATAAAAAATAATTTTATTAAGATTTTTAAAGAGATAGTATACGAAACGATACAAAAATGTAAATTAATTTAAAATACGTAAGTAAATTTTTTAACTTTTTCCAGAGGAAAATTTATGAGTCAATTTCACTTTTTACAAAAGCTATCTTCTTTAACTATAACTACAGCCATCTCAGCCATTTCTACTATGGCAATACTTTTCACACCAGCATTAGGAAATAGTGCCCTAGCTGTTACCTTTACAGAAGCAGGTGAAGTGGGGGAATTAATTCCTGATTCTCAAGGCCCAGTTTTAATTCCACCCATTACTACAATTGAAGGAAGTCTTATTGATGGAGGAGATATTGATTTATATGAGCTTGAATTAGCCTTTGATGCGGATGTAACTATAGATGCTGATGATTTTTTAGGTGCTAATTTATTCTTATTTGATGAAATAGGGCAAGGTCTACAAACTAGTTTCGATGAGTTAAGCTTCAGTGGAGAAGCTGGAGATACTTTTTTCCTAGGAATTAATGGGACTGTTGCTCTAAATGCACATGGAGAACCAATTCTCGATCCCTCTAATCCAGATTTTATCGGTTCTGGAACTTTAACAAGTTGGGTAGATCCTGGAATTGTCGTAACAGTAATTATTCCTTATGAAGTATCTATCACAGCTACTCCCCAAATTGTTCCTGAAACTAGCACTATTTTATCTTTAGTTACTTTTGGTTTATTAGGTATAGCATCTACTTCCTATAAAAAAGTAAAGAACAAGAACTAAAATTTTTTATTTTTTATCTATGGTAATACTTAAACTAAAGTTATTACCATTTTTGTAATAAAAGTTATACTTTACTAGTATAGCTATTCTTTTAAATTTGTTAAATATTTTAAATATTGATATTCTCTATCATGCGAAAATATTTCCATGATTTCATCTGAATCACATCCTAACTCATGGAAAAAACAAGCTCGTAACAAAAAATCAAGCCTTTGTTTGAGTCGAAAAAGTTTTTTTCCTTCAGCTGATTTATTTTTCTTTTTTTGATCATAGTGAGTTAAATAGTTGCGCGTATTTCTGACATCTGTAATAAATTGTTCTTTGTCTTTTAAAATATTATTCATTGTTTTTTGATGGAAATCAACTAATTCTCTAATTCTTTCAGCAAGTGTTGGTTCATTACTTTTGTTGTGTTTTTTTTGTTTTAAAACTTGATTATTAAAATTGTTTCTATGATAAGATTCAATTACTTGTGCAAGATTAAGAAATTGACTTTCTGAATAAAAAGGACTTAGATTATCTTTAACAACAAAATATAAATTACAAATTACTCTATTTTTATAATAAAAATTAAACCATTTTTGCATAATTAAACTAAAGTTTTCTTTAATCTCTTTACAAGTAAAAAGCATCTCTGATTTTGCTAAAGGCTTTTTGGATCTATAGTCACTTTTTATAAGAGGAAGTTCTACTTTAATTCCATAATTTTCTAGAGGAATATGATTATCTTTCTCAATAACTTCATTTCTACCAAATTTAGAATAGGCATAAATAGTTATAATATCACTAGGTTTATTTGTTGCAAAGGTTAGAAAATCTCGTAATGGGGAAATAAAATTAGATAAACTTTCTTCAATAGATATTTCTTCTTGTGGTTCAATTTCTATTCTTCCTAATAACTTTAGATTTAATTCAGTCTCTATATTTGTTATTTCTCGTTTATATAGATGTTCGATTAAAATCTTTCCTCTATCTATATTTGCTATTATATTATCAGGAAGGTTTACATTTAAAGAATAACTTTGTTTATTGATTGATTGACAACGACGTTGACTTTCAGAAATTGAATCACAATATCTTAACCAAGGTATTTCTATCCATTCAGTTAAATTAGTATATTCTACTTTGAATTTATAAAACTTTAGTTCTTCTTCATTGTTAAAATGCCTTTCAATAAATGCTATATCAAATAAATATTTTTCTTCATTGAATTTTATTTTATTATGTCTCGTCAAATTAAAGCATCTACAATTATTCAAAGTTATAAATTGAGGTTGAATATAATTTGAACGTAAACAAATATTTTTTACTGTGCCTAAAATTATTTTATGAGTAGGAACTGATTCAGTAATTTTATTATTAGCCAAATTTCCTTCAAGATGTAAAGTAAATTTTTCTCCTAATATTAATTTTCCAGATACTTTGTGCTCTTCATTATCTGGTAACCACCAATAACCTTCATAAATTGAATCATCCATAATTTACCTATTATATTTACTTCTATATACTAATAATTTACAAATAACAAATAGAGTTTATCTTGAGTATTTTTATACAAACTCCATAAAATAGCATTAAATCAACCCTCATCCAAAATCAACCTTTGACGATGAATATGTAACAATTCAAACTCTTGACCAGAAACTTGCTCTAACATATAAATCAACTTATCTGGTTGTAAATGAGTACCATCATTAAGACAACTGCCGATATAATGGAGAATTACAGAACCATCTTCATTAAAAGAATGAATATTTAGAGCAAATAAACGATCGCAAAGATTAATAATACTTTTCTTACCAGACTTAGTAACTTTTTCTAGGATAATTTCCTGAGAATTATTAACACTATCAACCCAATCTTGCCATTGCTGGTGTGAAAAAGAGCAATTAGAATCACTATTATTAGATTCATAATTAACAGCAACAGTCAATAAATACTCAGCCTTAGTCAAAACACGACTAGTAGCAAGAGACTTAATATCAACCTCCTCGACTTTATATACAGGAATATCTGCCGGCAATTGGGCAACTAATCTATTACGAAACTCCTCAATATCCAAATGCTGCGTCAACTCAAAATCCACAATTTCCCCACTGCTACTGGCACCCAAAGGCAAAGCATTGGCAATGGAAATCCTCGGGCCGGGATGATACCCTCCTGTAAATGATACTGGCAAAGCCGCACGACGGGAAACCCTATCAAACAAACGCACCAAATCCAAATGACTAACCAAAGCCATATCATCCTGCTTCCCAAAATAAACCCGTAAACGCTGAATTCGATCGCGATTTGGTTGAAATTCCCCTTCAAATTGAGGAATAGGAGGTGCTTGATATACAATATTGTGACCAAAATCTGTACCACAAATGCCACAATGAGAGCATCCATCGAAAGCACAATCTGGCACCGTTGCCGCATCTAAAGCCTTTTGTAAATCCTTTTTTAACCATTCTTTATCAATTCCAGTATTTATATGATCCCAAGGTAAAGGAGCATCTAGTGAATTTTCTATTCCATCAGAGAATATATTCCATTCACCATTTTCCACCTGACGGTATTTCCAAGTCAAATCAGCTTCATCTATCGCCTTTTCCCATGCTTCAAAAGCCTTATTTGCATTTTCCCACCAGGAATCCATACCCGCGCCTAATTCCCATGCCCGTTTCACTACTGAAACTAAACGCCGATCGCCTCTTCCGATAAAATCTTCCATAGCAGAAATTTTGACATTAGTATAATTAACCTTAACCCCTTTAATTTTTCTAAATTCCTCCCTTAATAATTCCTGCTTGCGAATAAACTCTTTAGTTGAAACAGAATGCCATTGAAAAGGAGTGTGAGGTTTAGGAGTAAAATTAGAAATAGTAATATTAAAATTAAGACGTTTTCTACCTTTAATATAACATTCTTGCCTTAGCCATCTAATAGTATCAGGAATTCCAAGGACATCTATATCCGTTTCACCAGGTAAACCAATCATAAAATAGAGCTTGACTTTATCCCAACCCTGTTCTACTGCCGTTTTGATCCCTCTTAATAATTCCTCATTAGTAAGCCCTTTATTCACCACATCTCGCATTCTTTGGGTGCCAGCTTCTGGTGCAAATGTCAAACCTAATTGTCTGGTGCCGCCGATAATATTGGCGATATTTTCATCAAAACGATCGACTCTTTGGGAAGGCAAAGACAGAGAAATATTTTCATCCTTAAGGCGATTTTTTATTTCCATCCCTACAGCGGGTAAAGAGAGATAATCAGAGCAACTTAAAGATAATAAAGAAAACTCATTATAACCTGTCTTTCTCATGCCTTTTTCGATGGCATCGATTACCAAAGAAGGTTCCACATCTCTAGCCGGCCGAGTTAACATTCCCGGTTGGCAAAAACGACAGCCTCTGGTGCATCCTCTGCGGATTTCCATAGTGAGACGATCGTGAATTGTTTCCACATAGGGAACTAAACCAATGGAATAAGCTGGGATAGGAGTTGCCACTCTTCGGAGAATTCGTTTTGGTACATCGTTTCTCAAGGGAGACACTGACCCATTTTCTGAGACTTGGTAAAATCTAGGGACATAAACTCCCGGTACTTGAGCCAAATCCAATAATAATTCTGCTTTGCTTAAATTATTTTCCTTACCTTCTTCCACGATAAAACCTATTTCTGGCAATAATTCTTCCCCATCTCCTAGGGCAATAAAGTCGAAGAAATCTGCAAAAGGTTCAGGATTTGAAGTAGCAGTTTGTCCTCCTGCGAATATTAAAGGATAATTTCCATGTTCTCTTTCCTGCCAAGTTAAAGGAATTCCTGCTAAATCTAACATCTCTAGAATGTTAGTTGCTCCTAATTCATAGCTTAAACTAAAGCCGACAATATCAAATTCATTGATAGTATATTTGGATTCAAGAGAAAATAATGGTGTTTTACTTGCTCTCAATTTCGCTGTTAAATCTGGTGCTGGTAAATAAACCCGATCGCACATTTGATAAGGCTGAGCATTCAAGATATTATAGAGTATAATATGTCCCAAATTCGAGCCACCCAATTCATAAACTTCTGGGTAACTCAACACCCAACGAACTTTCGCACTATTCCAATCTTTGTGAATAGCACCAAATTCATTACCTAAATAACGTGCTGGTTTGAGAATATCTTTGCTTAATATTTCTTTTATATTGATTTTTGTCACAATAACAATAAATTTTTCTAAATTTTACGTAGTTTTCCCTTTGTCATCATAACATAAATTTCGTTATAATTTTCAGTATTCCTAAGAATTTAATTTTATACAAAAAAAAATCAATCCTAAGACATTAAGATTGATTATGAAATTCAAGGTATTAAAGTTATAAACAGCAAGTTCTTTTATAAAAATTAGTAATTAATATTTTAATTTATAGTATTTAATTTTGAATATTTAGCCTTTAAATCATGAATAGCTAATAGTAAATAATTAATCTTTAGAGTTTAACTACATACTATTAACTATTGCTATTAAACCAAATCATCTTAATTACAAAAGTCAGAAAAATAAAGAAACAATCAACTCAATATAAAAATCAATAGTTTTATCCTCTATCATCTAAAAAACTTTTAAGTTGCTCTTCTGTAAAAAGATTTTCCTCAATCTGATTTAAATTCACATTTTTATTTTTCATAGCACTTCCTACCACTACCAAAGTTTGAGAATGGGATTGCTTCAACTCTTGGATTTGGTTTTCTAAAGCCTCAATCCGCTGTACCAAAGAACGAATAACTTTAGCTTCAGAATCAGGTAAATTATCATGCTCAAGAGGATTCACCTTAACACCAGAGCGATAGACAATTCGACCAGGAATCCCAACCACAGTGCATTCAGAAGGGACATCTCGTAATACTACAGAACCGGCACCAATGCGGACATTATTACCAATCAAAAGATTTCCTAGGACTTTAGCACCAGCACCTACCACAACATTTTGTCCTAAAGTAGGATGGCGTTTCCCAGTTTCTTTACCAGTTCCTCCAAGAGTTACACCTTGATAAATTAAACAATAATCCCCTATAATAGCAGTTTCTCCGATCACGACACCCATACCATGATCGATAAATATACCTTTACCAATAAAAGCACCTGGATGGATTTCAATTCCCGTCAACATTCGAGCAATATGAGAAATGAGTCTAGGAAAAAAGGGTATTCCTAATTGATATAGTAAATGGGCAAAACGATGGAATATAACGGCTTGTAAGCCTGGATAGCAAAATAAAACTTCTATCCAATTGCGAGCTGCGGGATCTCTTTCAAAGATTATGCGAAAATCAGCAATTAATGTAGAAAACACGTTTCTTCCTCGTGGCTGTATAAAATATATTTCTTTACAATTAAAGTTTACCATAATATAGAATATTAAAATTTTGCGGTTATTACTACCGTAATTTTCTATACTTAGACAATTATGATTAAAAACTGCTAGTTAATTTAGTAAATTCTTAGCCTATCCTAATAATATTTTCAGCGTATTTTAATGGTTAATACTTTCTCCTTAACCACTAAAAATTTAACTGATTTTTGCATCATAATCCTTGAAGATTATTGAATTAAATTATCAACACTGATTATAGCATAAGGCAGATAGAAAAAAGATAATTCCCTTAAAAAATCTTTATTATTCAAGGCTTTAAGGAAGAAGTCCTCCAAAAAATTTTCCAAAATTACCAAGATCTAGTATAAATATCCTCAAAGATAAAATATAGTCTAGAACTAAGCCAATTTAGTTAAGGTAAGCTTACTAGTAAATCCTAGATCAACTAATAAATAAAACCCTAGTATTTTTAAGTACATAATCATCAGTAAAAGATTTGATTCATCAGGATTTTCGTTTAATTAATCAAAGACAATTTCAGTTATTTAATTACATATTAAGTTCTAAATTAAAATTGCTAAGATCTTTAGTATTATTGTTGAGAATTAGTTTAAAAAATTCGCACCAGAAGTCAAAAAACCCTATCTATGACGAGAAGAGAGAAGAAAATTATGGTTTTTTTTGCCCTAGTGGTTTTAGTCTTAATTTTGAATTGGTTGTCCGCAGGAATTATAGTATTTATACCTCTTAAATTATTTACTTTAGTAGAGCCATATTTTTGGTACGGAGTGATTTTAACCATTATCGTCTTATTAAGTTGGAGCTTTGGAGAAAGCCATGAAGATTGAAGATCTCAAATTTTAGAAAAATTGACATAACTTTAGAACATTCTATCAAAACTCAACCAAGGTTTTAACCTCTTGCTCCATCTATGTTATAATATTTAAGAATTGATAATTTTAGGTAAACAACCCTACGATTAAATACAGCTAAAAAATAGCAGGAATGATCCCATAGGGAGAATTTCTCTAGAAATCTTGTCTCCTTAGAGTCAAGAATATCAATAAGAATATAGTTAAATTTAAGATTAAACTTTTTACTGGTGGAAAAGGGAACACTGATTGAATTTAGGTTAAATGGAGAACGTCATCTAGCGGTGGCGGAGCGTCCTGAAGGCAAAAAAGATTGGATTTTTGTAGATCAATGGGGACAATCTCACAAACTTCGCCCCCAGCGAATAGAATATCAAGTCAATGGCGGTTCTTATCAACCATCAGATATCCCTAGCTTTATAGAAAATGTCGAAGCTTATATAGAGCCTGATAGTATCGAAGTAGCTTGGGAATTATTGGTAGAAGAAGGAGAACCAGTAAATCCAGAGCAAATGGCAATACTATTATATGATCAAGCAACCCCAGAACTATGCTATGCGGCTCATATTATTCTCTCCAAAGATAAAATTTATTTTAAGAAAAAAGGTGATGTCTACGAACCTCGTAGTCAATCTCAAGTCCAAGAGATTAAACATCAATTAGAAGTTGAAAAAACCCGGAAACAAGAAAAAGAAGAATTTATTTCTCGTCTTCAAGAAGCATTATCAGGAAAAACAGTAGAATGGAGTCAAAGTGATCTACAACCCATAGAATCTCTAGAAAAATTCGTACTATTTCCAGAACAAAATTCTAAAGGAGCAAAAGAATTACTAGAGTCTCTGGGAAAATCTCCTAACGAACAATCTGCTTTTGAATTATTAGTAAATATAGGCAGGTGGAGTAAACATGAAAACTTATTTTTACGCCGTAGCTCATATCCCCTAAACTTTTCTAAAAAGGTACTTGAAGTGGCCCAAAGTTATCTCGATTCCCCCCAAAAAGATCCAGATTCCCAGCGACTGGATTTAACTCATCTCAAGATGTATACCATAGATGATGAGAGTACAACAGAAATAGATGATGGCTTAAGTATTGAACTTTTAGAAGATAATCAGAAAACTCGCTTGTGGATTCATATTGCCGATCCCACAAGATTAATTTCTCCAGGAGATGAATTAGATCTAGAAGCACGTCGTCGTAGCACAACTTTATACCTACCCACAGGAATGGTTCCCATGTTTCCTAAAGAATTAGCAACAGGCCCAATGAGTCTGATTCAAGGGAAAATTTGTGAGGCATTGAGTTTTGGAGTTGTCTTAGATGAAGATGGTGGAGTCTTAGATTATTCCATTCACCCTACTCTAGTAAAACCCACTTATCGACTGACTTATGATGATGTGGACGAAATGCTTCAACTTGGGATCGAAGCAGAAAAAGAAATTTCTCAATTAGCTTATTGGTCGAAGACAAGACATCAATGGCGTACCACTCAGGGTTCCATTAATATCAAGATGCCAGAATCTGTGATTAAAGTTAAAGATGATGACGAAATTACCATCGAATTAATTGATAATTCACAATCTCGTTTGTTGGTGGCAGAAATGATGATCTTAGCTGGTGAAGTAGCCGGTAACTATTGTCAAGAAAATAATATTCCAGTTCCTTTTAGAGCACAACCGCAACCAGAATTACCACCTGAAGAAGAGTTATTATTATTACCAGCAGGGCCTGTTCGTTTTTGTGCCCTACGTCGTTGTATGCCACGGAGTGAAATTAGTACTAATCCAGCTCGTCATTCTAGTTTAGCGTTAAATACTTATACACAAGTTACTTCACCTATTCGTAGATATACTGATTTATTAACCCATTTTCAGTTAAAAGCCCATCTTAGAGGGGATGAATTGCCTTTTAGTAGAGAGCAAATCCAAGAAATTATTTATAGTGTCACAAGTCTATCTCAAGAAGCTAATTTAGTAGAGCGTCAAACTAATCGTTATTGGATTTTAGAATTTCTTCGCCGAAATGCTGATGAAGTCTGGTTTGGGCTAGTTTTACGATGGTTACGAGAAGATGAAAACCTAGCCTTGATTTTGTTAGAAGATTTGGGTTTGGAATTGCCTCATCGCTTTGAACGCAATGTTTCATTAGGCGATCGTTTTGCATTTGAAGTAGTATTTGCCGATCCTCATCACGATGAAATCAGATTTCGGGAATTAACTCATCCATCTTTAGAGTCAGCAATGACTTAAATTATAAAAAAACAAAAAAAAAATAAGTTCAGGAGGACAAACTCCTGTAACTCTATAATATTTATTTATAACAAATTCCTGCTTCTTTCATTCTTTTAATAGCTTCCTCCATGCGCTCATCCGGTGCAGTAAGGGCAATTCGGAAGAAACCCTCACCAGCAGCACCATAACCATTACCCGGAGGAACAATAATTCCACATTTTTCTAACAATAAAGTAACAAAATCAGTAGAAGTATAACCAGTAGGCACCGGAACCCAAACATAAAGAGTAGCCTTAGGAGCCTCAATCGGCCATCCGAGGGATTTTAATCCCGCAACAATGATATCTCGACGACGTTGATATACCGACATCACCTTCTGAAGTTCATCCTCAGTAGTATCAAAAGCTGCTATAGCCGCTCTTTGAATCGCTTTAAATACTCCAGAATCCAAATTAGTTTTAACTTGTCCTAATCCTTTAATACCCTTGGCATTCCCCGCAACAAAACCAATTCGCCATCCAGTCATATTATAAGATTTAGATAAACTATGAAATTCAATGGCGATATCTTTAGCTCCCGGAACTTGTAAAACACTAGGTGGCTTATAAGAATCAAAAGCCATTTCTGAATAAGCATGATCATGACATAGTAAAATATCATATTTTTTACAAAATGCCACCATCTTTTCAAAATCTTCTAAAGTTGCTAAACCACCAGTAGGATTATTAGGGTAATTTATCCAAAATAACTTCGCCTTACGAGCGATTTCTTCAGGGATACTATCTAAATCTGGTAAGAAATTATTTTTAGCCAAAAGAGGCATATTGTAAGATTCCCCACCAGCAAAAATAGTTGAAGTACGATAAACAGGATAACCAGGATCACTAATTAGGGTATAATCTCCCGACTCTACAAAAGCTAAAAAAGTATTATGAATTGCTTCCTTTGAGCCGATAGAAGAGATTACTTCTGTATTTGGATTTAAATCTTTAACTCCGAAACGACGCTCCATCCAAGATGCTGCTGCTTGGCGATATTCCTTAGTTCCTTGATAGGGAGGATAATTATGAGTTGAAGGATCGTCAATCCCTTTGTGCATCGCCTCTACTATATGAGATGGTGTAGGTTTATCCGGATCACCTACTCCTAAATTGATAATATCTACTCCACGACTGACTAATTCATCTCTTTTGCGATCGATTTCTGCAAATAGATAAGGTGGAATTTTCTCTAAACGCTTGGCAAACTCCATAAAGATTTGACAAAATTATTTTGCACAACCTTACTATTATAATTCTATTTACTCAAAAAATCAATTATCGAAAATTTTTTCGTTTTTAAGGCATTTTGGTAAAAATATGGTTATCATGTTTAGTGATAATGATGTAATCTTAATCCATCAATGCTTTCTCTTTGAAAACAGGTATTTTTGTAACTAATTTTACTTTTTTTCAGTGAATAAGCTTTAACATTAATCAAAATAATTTTGATCGTGAATTTATTTAAATCATTTGAAAATCGACTAAAAACAGGAGATGAAACTATGTATATAGACAAACTAAATGGTGGAATTGCCAAAATTATTCCTAATAACTATTTAGATGCTAGTAATGCCATGGAATTTGAAGAACAACTCACTTTAGCTGTTAAAAGTAATCCCTTAATTTTAGTAGATATGAAACAAGTCGAGTTTCTTGATAGTGCAGCGTTAATGTCTATAGTTTCTGCTTTTAACCTTGCTCAAAGTTTAGGTAGACGCTTTATCCTTTGTTCTCTTGCTCCTTCTATTCGGATTATTTTTGAATTAACCCAATTAGATAAAAAATTTGAAATTTTTGATAGTTCTAATTCTTTAGAGTTAGCCTAGGGCTAATTATTTTAATCACTCTTCATTTACTGATTTTAATACTCAAATGCCAAAAGAAATCCTCATCCACTTGTGGGTGGGGATAAATTTTGACTAATCAAAAAAAGTGGGAATATTATATCATTTTTGTTGAATAATAATAGGGATGGAGAATGTGACGAATGGGAGAATGGGAGATGGGGTGAATGGTAGATGGGGTGATGGGGAGATGGGGTGATGGGGAGAATGGGGAGAATTCTGTATTATATTTTTTTATATCAATCTTCGATATTTTTACTTAATCAACTCTATCATTATTTTAGAAAATTGATATTAGTATAAACTCTTAGTTTTGTACTACTATGAATATACTTCATACGAGAAAAATAAATTGCTGTTATCCTAAATTTAGGATTTTTAACTATTTTATTATTAAAGACTCTCTTGATATAAAAAAAACAAATTCATCTCAAATCATGAGAACTAATGAAGATAAGAGATGATTTAAATTAAATTTCTAGTTTTCTTGAATTATTGAGTAATATTCTGATAGCTTTAAAATACTTTATAAATTATTCTAAAATAAGTATTCTAAGCTAAATGCTCTAAGCTAAATAAGCTTCTTGATGAGTCCAAATGGTACAATCAGATTTAGGTTTTGCAACACAAAGTAGTGCCCATCCTTTTTCTAATTGACTGTCATCTAAGAAACTTTGGTCTTCTTGATCCAATTCACCTTCTTTAATTCTTGCTGCACAACTAGAACAAGCTCCAGCTCTACAAGAAAAAGGTAAGTCTATATCTTGTTCTTCAGCTATATCAAGAATATAGTCATCTTCAGAAACTTCAATAGTTACTTCTTTTTCAGGTGGTCTTTTCTTTGATGCCTTGATTTGTAGTGTAACTTTATAAGTAGCCATAATTTTGAATTAAGAGTTAGATAGATTTTGTCAATTATTGGAAACACATTATTGCCAATAGAGATGCTTATTAGTATCTTAGTAGATGAACTTTCTAGCAATTGTATTTTTTGCTATAATTAATCTCTATAAAGATAAATTATCTAAGATATCTTAAGATACAAATCGAGTTTTTCCGATAAAATACCACAGAAATATCATCACTACCAAAAGTGATACAGATACTTTTGTCAGTCAAAAAGAATTATCTTTCTAAGATTTTTTATTGGTTTTATATTTTATATCTCGATCGCATTTAATTCTCAACATTATTTAGTCAATTTTAGATCTTAATTTTAAGAGATAGATCTTAAAAAACTTAGTCCTTATTGAGTTGAGAATTAGGCATCACTAAGTGGAGCAACATAGATTATATTATAAATCTATCCAAATTTTATCCTAGATTATAGGATCAGAGCATATTTTAAGATTTATTTAAGCTATAATTCATAGTAATCTACACCAATACCAAAAATCTGCAAAATTTTAATCCATTTAACCTAAATCAAGATTAGACTAGACAAAATCAAAAAAGAAAGATAGACTCTGCATAATGTTTGACCATATTCTCTATATATAATTACAAGTTAACAAAAAAGATCATGGAAAACAGTAACAATCAAAACTTTCTCCTAGGGGGAGAAATCCCCTATCTTCTGGGATAAAAAATCCATTGGATAGAGAATAATCATAACTAATAAAAAAAATTAAACTAAAACACAAACTTAGTACAATAGTTTTATAATAAAAAGTTAATTGATTAACTTAATAACAATAGGTAGCAAATATGAATAATTTTGTTTTAATGGTTAGAATAGCTAGTAATCCTGAATTACGTTATGTACAAGACTCTCAAAGACCAATTGCTCAAATGTTTGTAGAATTTGAAGCTGGTGGAAATAATAATCAAAAATCTAGTTTAAAAGCAGTAGCTTGGGGTAATTTAGGGGAAAAAATTATCCAGCAAAAATATACTCAAGGAGATCAAGTTATTTTAGTTGGTCGTTTATCAATGAATATATTTGAGCGTCAGGATGGTTTAAAAGAAAAACGTGCGGAAATGCTTATCTCAAGAATTATACCAATTAATCATAATCAAACTGATTATTCTCCACCTACGGAAAATTCTTTGAACGTTGACGATAAAGTAGTAGAATTTCCTCATCAAAATCAAAACAATCAATTAAATTCAAATGATAATTCACCCCTAACAGATTATGATAATAATTATAACAGTACTGAAATCAATACTATGAATTCTGAAACACAAGAAAAAAATCTAGATGATATCCCTTTTTAAATTAGATTTAATTGTTATTAAAACTTAATATAGTAGAAATATTAGCTTCTTAATAGGTAAAATATCTCTCAATATTAACTATTAAAAACGTCAAAATATAGCTGAAAAATCTTAATGATTGAGTTGTTAAATAAATATATATTGATCTTAGGTAGAGAATTTAACTACAAAATCTTGAATATTCTTATACCAACTTGTCTTTGATGATGATAGAGTTAAAGCTCTCTTTTCCCTGCTGATTCCTAACCCAAAACCTATATTCCTTCCAGCCGCAAGTTCTCCCTTGTCTTCCTTGTTCTTCCAGACCCAAGTATTTCATACTTTTGGAAAAATGATATTACCTAAAGTCTTTACAAGACTCTTTATTATAAGATTTTAAATATGATATTTTAGTTAATTTTTAGATTGACAACTGATCTAATTGGGATTTTTATATGAAAATCGACTTTGATAAAATCTAAGAAAAAAACCACAATGATTGCTATAATATTAAGATGAAGACTTAATCTAACTTGAGTCTTTTTCAAACTAAAAACTCTTAAAATAAAAAAATTAATTAAAAAATTGCCCATGATTGGAAGAATTAAAGAAGTATTAGCAAACGCCCAACCAGAAGAAACAGTTACAATTCAAGGATGGATTAGAACGAAAAGAGAATTAAAAGAATTTGCTTTTATTGAAGTTAATGATGGCTCTTCTATGGCAAATATCCAAGCTATTCTCAATACTGACTTACCAGATTATACTACCCTTTTAAAACAACTCAATACAGGCACTTCTGTAGAAGTAACAGGGAAAATTGTTCCTTCACCAGGAAAAGGGCAACGAATCGAATTACAAGCCTCCTCCTTAAAAATATATGGCTCATCGGATCCCGAAACCTATCCCCTTCAAAAGAAACGTCACTCTTTCGAGTTTTTACGTACCATTGGACATTTACGATCGCGCACTAATACTATGGGTGCAGTCATGCGAGTCAGAAATGCTTGTGCAGCAGCCATACATCAATTTTTCCAAGATAGGGAATTTTTGTGGGTGCACACACCAATTATTACTGCCAGCGATTGTGAAGGTGCGGGGGAATTATTTACTGTTACGAATTTAGATTTAAATAAAGCTCCTAAAACCGATAACAATGGAATTGATTACACTCAAGATTTTTTTGGGCGTAGGGCTTATTTAACAGTTTCTGGGCAATTGGAAGCAGAAGTCATGGCTATGGCATTTGGTAATGTCTATACTTTTGGCCCTACTTTTCGGGCGGAAAATTCTAATACCTCTCGACATTTAGCAGAATTTTGGATGGTGGAACCGGAAATGGCTTTTTGTGATTTAACAGGCGATCGAGAATTAGCAGAAGCATTTCTGAAGTATATTTTTAAAACAGTGTTAGAAAAATGTCCTGAAGATATGGAATTTTTCAACAAGCGCATTGATGATAGTGTTTTAGCCACAGCCGATAATATCATTAATAATCAATTTGAAACCATTACCTATACCGAAGCCATTAGTTTATTGGAAAAAGCCGATAAAAAATTTGAGTATCCTTACAATTGGGGAGTAGATTTACAATCCGAACATGAACGTTATTTAGCAGAAGAATTATTTAAAAAACCAGTAATTGTCACTGATTACCCTAAAGAGATTAAAGCTTTTTATATGAGATTAAACGATGATAACAAAACTGTAGCAGCAATGGACGTATTAGCTCCGAAAATAGGAGAGATTATTGGGGGTTCTCAAAGAGAAGAAAGATTAGATATTTTAGAGTCAAGAATAAAAGAACAAGATATAGATCCTCAAGAATTGTGGTGGTATTTAGACTTACGTCGTTATGGAAGTGTTCCTCATGCGGGATTTGGTTTAGGATTTGAGAGATTAGTTCAGTTTATGACAGGAATGAATAATATTCGAGATGTGATTCCTTTTCCTAGAACTCCTTTAAGTGCAGAGTTTTAAGTGCAGAGTTTTAAGTGCAAAGTTTTAGGTAAACACAATGTTATACCTATTCTGGATATAAAATTCAAAGTTTTAGAATAAACTAATTATTCTAGTGATAGTTATAAATGTTTTTGCTCTTCACTTTTTAGTTTTTATAAAAGAAAGGATTCTACCTCTAAAATAAAAAAAAGATAGAATCCTGATAGAGATTAAACTAATAAATCAAAAGTTAACTAAATTTAAATTGAATAGTCATAAAATTTAGTAAACACCAGGGTTAAAACGATCGTCACCCTCATTAAATACAGAAGCTGGATCAGTAACAGTAAAGTTATCCAAATTAGCTTGAAGACGTTCTTTTTGGCGATCGCTCAAATTAGGGATATTAAGAACCTCTTCTACAGATTCATAAGGAGCATTTTGAATAATTTTGCTAGCTAGATTTGGGTAGAAACCACGTAAATCGCGAAAATCACGGATATCACTGTTATTTAGATCAAGTTTTTGACCAAATTCAGAACTAAGTTTTTCATCGGCAGCATTCATAGCACCTAAAACAGAAGATGATTGCAGGGAAATAGTATTGAGATTAAGAGCTTGCACACTAGGTTGTACAGTGAATCCCAAGCAGCTTAAAACTAAAGCAACTATTGCAACAATGCCAATCAATCTTTTCATTGAATTTTTCCTCCTAAGCTAGATAATTTTAACTTTTCCTTGATATCAAATTATCATATACCAAAATAGGCCCCAAAGCTGATTAAAGTTCTAGAGTTTTTCTTGAGTACAATTGCTCAAAAAATTAATTATTTTTCAGTAAATTAGTTTAGGATAGACTTAAAGAAAAAATCTTATTTTATATACTTAATTAATCAGTTTTATTATGTTTAAAACATTAAAGAAAAATCTGGTGCTCTTTATTTTAACTATGATTATCTCTTTAACATTTAGTAATTTAAGGAGTTTATCCCAAACTACTCCAGAATCTGTTTCTAACCCAGATATTTTATCAGAACTAATTGGTAATCTAGAAAACAATTGGGAAAAACAATATGAAAACTACTTTCAAAGTGATTTTGTTAATTTAACTCTCAATGGGAATCAAATTTCTGAAAAACTATTAGAAATTGAGGAGCTAACTAAGATCAAAACTGGAGTTATTTGGTTATTACCAGAAGAAGATAGATTACAATTATTTTTAATTACCCCCGGAAACTTTCCTATCAATCGAAATATTTTTGAAGCAAATAGAGAAGATTTGTTAGAAGTAGTAGACCAATTTAATCATGGAATTATTAATCCATTTATTTATGGAATTGGAACTAATGATGAGTATAAAACTCCAGCTCAAAAATTATATCAGTGGATCATCGCTCCCATTGAATCCAATTTAGAAGAAGCTTCCATTGATACCCTGATTTTCTGTTTAGGAGAAGGTTTGCGATCGTTGCCTCTAGCTGCTTTATACGATGGAGAAAATTTTTTAATTGAAAAATATAGTATCACCAGAGTACCAGCATTTAATCTAACTAATCTAGCTTTTCGTGAAATTAGCGATGCCAAAGTCTTAGCTATGGGGGCATCAGAATTTGAAACTCAACAATCTTTACCGGGAGTTGAATTAGAATTAAATTCAATTGTTCCAAATACTTGGGAAGGAGTATCATTTATTAATGAAGAATTTACGGTGAATAATCTCAAATCCCAGAGAGAAAAGCAACCTTTTAGTATCGTTCATCTTGCTACTCATGCTAAATTTACCTCTGGAGAGCCGAAAAATTCTTACATTCAATTTTCCGATCAAAGAGTTGATTTAGAAGAAATAGGAGATTTTAACTGGGATAATCCAACTGTAGAATTATTAGTATTGAGTGCTTGTGAAACAGCATTAGGAGATCCCAATGCAGAATTGGGTTTTGCTGGATTTGCTATTCATACAGGCGTGAAATCAGCTTTAGCAAGTCTTTGGGATGTTAGCGATATGGGGACATTAGGCTTAATGAGTGAGTTTTATCGGGTTCTTAAGGAAACAAATTTTAAAGCAGAAGCTATTAGACAAGCTCAAATTAGTTTACTTAAAGGTAAAGTTTATATTGATAATGGACAATTACGTAGTTCCAGAGGGAATATCTCTCTACCTCCTGTGATCGCTCCTTTTGAACAAGATTTCTCTCATCCTTATTATTGGTCTGCTTTTTCTTTAATTGGTAGTCCATGGTAGATTAGGTGACAAATGATTATGATGGTAATTTTGGGATATTTATCAATTCTAATGAATTTTATAAAGTTACTCTTAATAAAGGGGATATGATTATGATTTTTACTAGAGATTGATAGTTATTTTAATTAAAGGTAAGCTCAATTTTAAGAAATTATGGATATAATTGATCTTGTTGAATTTACTATAAAATATGAGACCTAAAGATTTTTCAGATTCTAACAAAGATTTTTCAGATTCTAAAAAAGAAAATACTTCAATTGTAG
This sequence comes from Prochloraceae cyanobacterium PL24a_bin.78, assembly GCA_028281945.1. GTDB lineage: Bacteria > Cyanobacteriota > Cyanobacteriia > Cyanobacteriales > JANQIW01 > JANQIW01. Next base: position 9,474 of record JANQIW010000046.1, on the reverse strand, counting down.
AGGATCAACCAATATTAATAACTAACAAAATTATCAAATTTGGCGATTCTATATATCAACTTAGAAATGTTACGGATTTTCAAGTTAAAGAAATTCCTAAAAAATACTCTGGTGTTTTACTATTGACTATTTGTTTTTTTTTATCTGGTTTATTCTGTTTCTATTCAGCTAAAAAAGCTCTTTCTTTTATAGAAGAAATAATTATACTTGGTATTGGTTTGATATTTTTTGGAATTTCAGGTTTGTTAATATTAGTTCAATTTAACAAAAATTTTAGAGGTTTTGATACAAAAAATGTTCTTAATTTATCTCAACTTAAAAGAAATTTTACAGGTTTTAAAAAGGCTGATTTTCCTAAAAAACCCTTTCCAGTTTTAGCAGTAATTATTTGTTTTTTAATTAGTCTCTTATTATCAATGTTTGAGCAATGGTCATTAAGTTTGATATTTTTTGGAATTTCAGCTTTAATAGCATTTGTATACTTTGTTATAAATAAATATTATGGGCTTATTATTAACTTAAATTCTGGACAAACAGTAATATTAATGAGTCATAGTAAAGTATTTTTAAGTAAAATTGTAGATAAAATGTATAATTTTATACAAAACAATTACGAAGGTAGTTTACATATAGATTTAAGTAATAGATCAATTAATGTCGAAGGAAATTTTGATGGGAGTGCTACAACTGGAGATCAAAGTAATATAAATCAAAGTAATATAAACTGATAATAGTAAACTTAAAAATTTGATTGTACTAACTAAATGAATATTGATCAATCTAATCGAAGTATTAATGTTAAGGGAAATCTTTCAGGAGCAGCTTCCACAGGGAATAACTCTCCTGTTACTGTTAATCATTCAACCATGAAAGACGAAAACTTTGTTCAAACTGCAAAAGAAATAAAAGCTCTTTTAGAAAAACTTTCCCAAACTTACCAAACTAACGACTTAATTGAACAAGTCACAGTAGCAGAAAAAGCCATTGAACAAATCGAAGGAAATCCAACCTTAAAACAAAGAGTAGTTAGAGCACTCAAAGCAGGTACAATTGAGACTTTTGTGCAAATTATAGATCAGCCAGTTGTAAATATCATGCGTGCAACCTTAGAAGGCTGGCGAGATAATAACTACTAATAATATCCTTTTTCTTTAACTATGATAGAAATTGAGTCGGGGAATGAGAGAATGGGGGAATGGGAGAATGGGGGAATAAATTTTGCTTGATTATCCTAAAATAATATCAATTTTCCAAAAGTACGATAGACTTAGGTGGGGAGGAGACAAGGAGGACAAGGGAGACAAGGAGGACAAGGGAGATAGGTTTTAGGTCGAGAATCAACTAATTTTTGATACTTTTAACTCTATCATCGTCTTAGAAAATTGGTATAAGATACTTTAAATTATTTTAAATTCGAGAAAATATTTACGATTAAAGTAGTTCATTCTCAGAACAAACTACTTTAGTAAACAGGATTATCTAAATAAAGATAGAAAACTATGTAAGTTTAGCCCTAATCTCCTCAACCCTGGCGCGATTAACACCCAAATCAGACTTACCCAAACGAGAAGCCGATCGAACATGAGTCACACCGCTACTAGAATCGAGATAGAATTCCACATCATCCACAAAACCCATCAACTTAGTTTTAAACTCAGCCAAAAGATAATTATCAGTAGATTCAATAATAGTGCTACCCTCCATCCCTTCAACCACCTTCTTCAAATCAGCCATTCCCACAGCAGGAAGAGGATCGATTTTAGATTGAGGGGAATCACTTTGACTGCTAACACAATTAGGAGTACCAGGGCAAGGACTTAATTTGCCATCCTTTACCCCCAAATTATCCGGTTTTGTCCCAGAAAAATTAAACAAAATTTTACCTCCATTAAAAAATAATTAAATTTTATTAAATCATCATTAATTAAATTCAGCATCTGCAATAGCTGAATCTGTTGTCAATAACTTTAGTGCCTCTTGGTATTGTAAATCTGCTTCGGATCCAATCTCTCCATAGGTAATACTCTCTTGAGATACCACTCGATCAGGAGCGATACCTAACTTGTGAATATCTTTATGATTAGGGGTTTCATACTTAGCCACAGTAATAGCCAAACCGGAACCATCATCTAATTGAAACAAAGACTGAATCAATCCCTTCCCGAAAGTTTGTTCCCCAACTAATAAAGCTCTGCCGTTATCTTGCAAAGCACCCGCTAAAATTTCACTGGCACTAGCAGATCCTTGATTAACTAAAACCACTAAAGGATCCTTAGTTAAAGGCTCTCCAGAGGCATCAAAACTCCCCATAACCCCTTGTCGATTGACAGTATAGACAATCGCTCCAGAATCCAACCACATTTGAGCGATTTCAATTCCCGCTTGTAGAAGTCCACCTGGATTATTGCGTAAGTCTAAAATATAACCTTCTGCTCCTTTTGCTTCTAATTCTTCAATTGCCTTCTGGATTTCCTCAGCAGCATTAGCACTAAATTGACTCAAATGTAAATAACCAATAGGAACATTCCCACTATCATCAAAGTTAGATATCACTGGATTTAAGGAAATAACATCTCTGATTAATTGGTATGTTTTAGCATTTTCTTCTTGATCTTTAGAAGGATTAATAGTCAAGGAAACATTTGTACCTCTTACTCCTCTCATACGATTGGCTGCTTCTTCAAGAGTGAGGCTTGATGTATCTTCTCCATCAATAGCAATAATGCGATCATGAGCTTGAATCCCAGCAGCTTCAGCAGGGGAACCAGATAGAGGAGCAACCACTTCTAAAAAACCAGTTTCAGGATTAATATTAATTTGCAAACCCACCCCAGATAATTCACCAGAAGTATTAATTTGTAAACTTTGGTATTGATCTGGTTTTAATAAACGAGTAAAAGGATCATCTAAAAGAGCCAACATTTCTTCAATAGCAGTGTAAGTCTCTTCTCGATTAGATAAAGATTTATTTAATAATTCTTGACGGACAAACCACCAATTTTGGTCATTGAAAGTATCATCTAAATAAGATTGATTAACTAGTCTCCAAGATTGTAATAATAACTTTTGTTCTTCATTGTAATTAGGAAAAGCATTTGCCTTTTGTATCGGAAGCAATAATCCTAGAGATAACGCAAAAATAAGTAATATTGTTATCCAAACATTTCTTTTTTTCATCTTAAAATTTATCGGTTCGATATTTATGCTTAATTTCGATTTAATTATCCATCATAATATATTTTTTTTAGCAATAGCAAAAATCCATAGAAATAGAAGTGGTTAGTTTGCTGAGAATTGTGTTAAATTTTTTTAAGAGGGAAGAACACCAAATCTCTATTTAAGATATCTGGATTGGTTCAAGTCTTTTCAGAACAACCAAAATCTGTTAAGATTTTCCATCTGAGTTGACTCTCATAAAAGCTCAATAATCCTTTTTTAACTAACTGCGGCTTCATGTTTACAAAACAAGTAACAGATTCAAAACTTTATAAATGGTTTGACGAAAGATTAGAAGTTCAAGCCATCGCTGACGATATCAGCAGCAAATACGTACCACCCCATGTAAATATTTTTTACTGCTTGGGAGGAATTACTTTAACTTGCTTCCTAATCCAGTTTGCTACTGGCTTTGCGATGACTTTCTACTACAAGCCAACAGTGGCAGAAGCTTTTACCTCCGTACAATACATTATGAACGAGGTAAACTTTGGTTGGTTAATCCGCTCTGTCCATCGCTGGTCTGCAAGTATGATGGTATTGATGATGATTCTTCATATTTTCAGAGTTTATCTTACAGGTGGCTTTAAAAAGCCTAGAGAACTAACTTGGGTAACAGGTGTAGTTTTAGCGGTAATCACTGTTTCTTTCGGTGTAACTGGCTATTCTCTACCTTGGGATCAGGTTGGATACTGGGCGGTTAAAATCGTTTCTGGTGTACCTGCTGCTATTCCTGTAGTTGGAGATCAAATCGTTGAATTAATGCGTGGTAGTGCAAGTGTAGGACAAGCTACTTTAACTCGTTTCTACAGTTTACATACTTTTGTATTACCTTGGTTTATAGCAGTATTTATGTTGTTACACTTCTTAATGATTCGCAAACAAGGTATCTCTGGTCCTTTGTAAATTCTGTCATCATTAGATAAGTATCATAATCAAATTTAAATCTTCAAATTGTCAAAAAGCTCGTAAATTACTGAATTTTTAGGATTTTATTGCTAGAATTTAGTCAATTTCGAGCGAAATTAAGGAGAACAAAGTAACAATGGCAACAATGAAAAAACCGGATCTTAGCGATCCAAGTTTAAGAGCCAAATTGGCTCAAGGCATGGGGCACAACTATTATGGTGAACCCGCTTGGCCTAATGACCTTCTTTATGTATTCCCTGTTGTAATTTTGGGAACTATCGGACTTTGTGTTGGTTTAGCTGTATTGGATCCATCACTTGTAGGTGAGCCTGCTGATCCTTTTGCTACTCCTCTAGAAATTTTACCAGAATGGTATTTCTATCCAGTATTCCAAATCTTGCGTATCCTTCCTAACAAATTGTTGGGGATCGCTTGTATGGCTGGTATTCCTTTGGGTTTAATGTTTGTTCCTTTCCTAGAGAATGTTAACAAGTTCCAAAATCCTTTCCGTCGTCCTTTTGCAACTGCGGTATTCTTATTTGGTACTCTTGTTACTCTTTGGTTGGGTGCTGGCGCAACTTTCCCTATCGATGAATCTTTGACTTTAGGTTTATTCTAAAGGTTTGATTTCATTTGGATGGATGTTTGACTATGGTTGAATTCTTATTGCTTTAGTCATTTTTCCTAAACTCATGATGTCTGGGATTGGCTCTTTCTCTTAATTTTTGGGTCGATCTCAGGCATCTTGTTTTTAAATAACCTGATTATGCCACTATAAAAATTATTTTTCTCATCTAAAACCAATTGAATAGGGATTAAATTTCCAAAGTTAAAACAATCCTTAAAATAGATTAAATACATTTATTAAATTTATTAAAAAAGCTCTTACAATAAATAACTAAATAGATTAATCTCCAAGAAAATACGAACAAAATAACAGTGGATCAAAAAAAAGAAGAACAACAAAAAACTAAAAACCAAACCCATATCTTTGTATTTCTAGAGATATTTGAGAGAGAAGGTGGAATCCAATCTTATGTCAAAGACGTATTAAAAGCTTACTTATCAAATATAGAAAATAAACCCTATCAAGCCGAAGTATTTTTATTAAGAGATGGAGAAAAAAGTGATAATCCTTTTGAAGGAAAAAAAGGAATTAAATTTCATTACTTCAAAACCTCAATAGCATCTCTAGGAAGAATTAAACTAATTTGGAATTTATTAAAAACCCTGATAACACAGAAACCAACACTGGTATTTTGCGGACATATTAAACTAAGCGGATTAATCAAAATACTATGTCAACCCTTACAAATTCCCTACATAGTCTTAACTTATGGAAAAGAAGTTTGGCAACCACTTTCTAAATTACAACGTAATGCTTTAGAGGAAGCAAAACAAATTTGGACTATCAGTAGATATAGTAGAGATCAACTTGTAAGTGCCAATGAAATCGATCCTAAACTAATAGAAATTCTTCCTTGTATTGTGGATGAAAATAAATTTACTCCGGGCATTAAACCAACAAAATTAATGGAAAAATATCAACTAGAAAATACCAAAGTAATCATGACAGTAGCACGATTGTGGTCAGGAGATATTTACAAAGGAGTAGATGTAACCATTCGAGCTTTACCAAAAATATTAGAAGTATTTCCAGAAGTTAAATATCTCGTCATCGGAAGAGGCGACGATAAACCTCGTTTAGAAAAATTAGCAAAAGATTTAAATATAGCTAATAGAGTAATTTTTGCAGGGTTTATTCCCACTGAAGAATTAGTAGATTGTTATCGAGTCGCAGATGCCTATATCATGCCTTCTCAAGAAGGATTTGGGATTGTCTATTTAGAAGCAATGGCTTGTGGAAAACCGGTTTTATCAGGAGATAAGGATGGATCGGCAGATCCTTTAGATGATGGGCGTTTGGGTTGGCAGGTGCCTCATCGAAATCCAGAAGCGGTGACAAAGGCTTGTATTGAGATTTTGCAAGGAGAAGACAAGCGATGTGATGGCCAATGGTTACGGCAAGAATGTATGGCCAAATTTGGGCAAAATGCTTTAAAAGAAAAATTGGAATTATTGTTGAATAAATTGTCAAAGTAATAAATTTAAAATCAATAAATTTACAAAAAGTTGGAAATTGAACCTAAAAGGTTTGTAGTGGATTGTTATACTAAAAAATATTAGTTATAGAGAAAAATCTCAAGATAGTAAAGATATTAATAAGGTATTAGAGAAACAAAAAATCTGGAGAAAAATTAATGAATCGAGAATATTTTAAACAAATTAAATTTAATAATTCAGGTATAGGATGTTTATTAAGTATATTATTAGGAGGTTTATTTCTAACAGCAATAGGTTTAGGTTGGATTGTCAATGGATTATTAATCTTATTTGGATTTTTATTATTTGCACCAGCCGTTGCTTGGTTAGTAATTAATTGGTGGTTAAAACGCAATTTGGTAGAAGATAAATGCCCTGTATGTAATTATGAATTTACCGGATTTAATAATACTCAATGCCGTTGCCCCAATTGCGGTGAGCAACTTCAAGTAGTCTCTGGGGGTTTTCAGCGTTTGACTCCTCCCGGCACCATTGATATTGAAGCAGTAGAAATTCAAAGTCAACGATTGGAAGGAGAATAAAAAACTCCTTAATTTCTATGGTTTTGAAAAATTAAAACTTCAATTAATTCTATTAGATTTAGAGTGGGAATTAAGACATTATATTTTATAATCTTATAAAACCCTAAATCCTGAAAATTTTCCAATCTCTAGCCAAAAAGCTAAGATTAAAATCCATCAACTTATCAATCAAAAATTAATCAAAAGTTAATCAGATTCTTAACATTAATTACCATGACAAATAACAATGATGAAGATTTAAAAAATAGATTAGAAAATCTAGAATCACAGAATAAAGAAAATTCTCAAAATCTCAGCGCACGTTTTAATTCCTCCCAACAAATTAATCAGTTTAAAAATTGGTTTAATAATTTAGCTACTGTGGGCAAAATAGTAGTAATTGGAGGAGGATTAATCTTAGCAGGCTTTGTGATCAAAATAGTTTTTCAATTATTAAGTTTATTAGTAAGTCTTAGTGTTTTAGGAGTTATAGCTTATGTTGTGTATCTCTTTTTTATCGCTGGTGATTCTTCTAAAAAGTAATACAAAAATAATATTCTATTAAACAAGATCAGATTCTACTAATTAACTTTTTCTTTAGAGTAATGATTTTCTCAGCTTTTAAGATTAAATTATTTAATTTTTTCTTTCTGGAAAAATCAAAACTTATTATGTAGGAATTAATAACAAAGCTTATAAAACTTTAATACTAAAGATTTAATCAAGAGACGATCCAAAATCCAGAGAAAATGAAATCTTAAATAAATATATACTAGTAAAATTATTAATGAGATAAGGTTTCAAACAAAAATATTCATTACAAAAATATTAATGATCAAGTAAAAAAATATTTTGATGAACACTTAACAGGAGATAACCAAATGAAAATCGCTATTAATACACTAGAAGAAATCACAATAGCAGAATTAGACGGTGATATAGATGCAAGCACCGCCCCAAAAATATCTAAAGAAGTGTTACCTTTGGCAACAGAAGGGAAAAAAATTCTTGTTGATATGACAAAAGTGCCTTATATGTCTAGTGCAGGATTGAGAATGTTATTATTATTAAATCGTCAAATTACCTTAAAAAAAACAGAACTAGTCTTAGTTGGAATGAATGAAGAAATTATTAAAACCATGAAAGTTACAGGATTATTGAATTGTTTCCCTATAGAAAAAAATCTGGAGGAAGGCAAGAAAGTTTTAAATAGATAGAGAAAGAAAATATCGTCAAAAAAAAATACTTCATCTGAGCCAATATCTAAGTCAACCAGAAAAATATGAACTACAGTGAACATTCAAGAGAGGATTTAATCCAAGAATTACAATCTTTACGGCAAGAATTAGCTCAACTTCACCAAGAAAAAGCTGTTTGGATAGCACAAAATTCCCTCTTAGAAAATTTAGTCACCATAGCAGGAGAAGAAACCGCAGGAGGAGTTTTAAAAGCCGCCTTACAAAAAACCTTAGATGTGGCTAGCGATTTAACAGCAGCAGAAAAAGGCAGTATGTTTTTACTTGATACCAAAACAGGAAAAGTCATAGATGCCATCCTCTGTCGCACAAAAGTAACCCCAGAACAACGTAAACGGTTAGTAGGTAATGTTTTGGATAAAGGATTAGCTGGATGGGTAGTTCGCCATCAAAAGTTAGGTTTAATTCATGATACCGAAAAAGACGATCGATGGTTAACATTACCAAACCAACCTTATACTGTAGGTTCAGCCTTAGCCGTACCAGTTATAAGAGTAGGGAAATTATTAGGAATAATTACATTATTACATTCTCAAAAAAATCATTTTACTCAAGAATCTGCTACATTAATGCGAGCAACAGCAGATCAAATGGCTTTAATCCTAGAAAATGCTAGGTTATATCATACAATAGAAGAATATGCTAAAGCTTTAGATCATGAATTAGAAAAAGGGCGGCAAATTCAAATAGATTTTCTTCCTTATGAAATCATTCAACCTCCTAATTGGGAAATTAGAGCCTTCTTTCAGCCAGCTAAACAGGTAGCAGGGGATTTTTATGATGCTTTTGAATTAGGAGAATATGTAGGATTGGTAATTGCGGATGTATGCGATAAAGGGGTAGGAGCAGCCTTATTTATGGCACTAATGCGTAGTTTAATCAGAATTTATTCTGCTCAAACATATTTACGTGGATTCCCTCTTATTAATGATCAAGAATTAGAAAATAAAATTAATTTATCAGAAAACAAAATAGATAAAAAACAAATAATTCCTCTAGAAGCAATACCATTAACTAACAACTATGTAGCTGAAAAACACTGTCAAATGTGTATGTTTGCTACTATGTTTTTTGGTTTATTAGATCCTAAAACTGGAATTATGACTTATATTAATGGAGGGCATGAATCACTATTTATCATAGGAAAATCTGGAAGTATTAAGAAAACCCTAGATTCAACAGGGCCAGCCGTAGGAATGATGGCTAATATGAAATTTACTATCAAACAAGTTCAATTTGAACCCGGGGATATCTTAATAGGTTATACTGATGGTGTAACCGAAGGAAAAAATACCGATGGCAAATTATTTACGGATGAAAAATTAAAATCCATAATTCAACAACCGACAAAATCAGCCTCAGATTTATTAGAAAAAATCAAAATAAATGTATTTGAACATATTGGTGAAGCATCACAATTTGATGATATTACCCTTTTAGCGGCGCAATGGCAATCTTAAATTAGATAT
>JANQIW010000045.1 GCA_028281945.1 Prochloraceae cyanobacterium PL24a_bin.78 | reverse complement strand
TAATTCGCCATCTTGTAAATTAGCATCTTGTAAATTAGCATCTTGTAAATTAGCATCTTGTAAATTAGCTCTCTTTAAATTAGCTTTCCATAATTTAGCCCTAGATAAATTAGTTCTCCCTAATTTAGCCCTAGATAAATTAGTTCTCCCTAATTTAGCCCTAGATAAATCAGCTTTCTCTAAATTAGCTTCCTTTAAATTAGCACCACATAACTTAATCTTTTCTAAATATGCCGTTGGAGCATACAACCCTTGCAAAGAATTTCTTTCTCGTCTTAGCCCAAGTAATAACTTGCGCTCACATTTACCCTCTTGTTTATTAAAAACCCAATCATATCCCCACCCTAGCCAGGGAAACCGTAAATGAGGATAATTAAGAAATTCAAGAGCTTGAATACGGCCTCCACTTCCAGATTGATTCCCTGCTGTGGTAATAGTAGACCAAGCAGTAAGTATTTGATTATCATGACGAAGTTTTTCCTGCGCTATAAAACTAATTAAAGCAGCTATTATAGCTAACCTACTCAAAATTGTAAAAAATGCTTGCCTACTTATCCACGCATCAAAAGGCTCTAAAGACTTTTTCTCTAATAAATAATAAGGATTCCAACTACCATCAATTTTTTCCTGTGCCAATATTTTCTCTGCTTTTTCCCAGTAATACTTATCCTTATTCTCTAATTTGCCATCAGCTTCCCATAATAAATAGGCTAATTCTCTAATTTTTTCTCTCTCTTTAGCTCTAATTTCTTCTTCTTTTTTAATCTTAGCTAAAAGTTTATCTCTAATTTTATTGTTATCTTTATCTCTTTTTTCTTTCCATTTTTCAGAAATTATCCTAATAGGAGTATTTATAACCCTAAAAAAATTATTATCTTCTTCTCCAGACATGATTTTAAAAACCAATAGTACTTAAATATATATTATATCAATTTTCTAAAATAATAATAGGATTAACAAAAATTTTTAAATTTTCAGCAATTCAAAAAAAATTAGGTGGAAATCTCCACCCAAAGTTTTTGAAACTAGCCATATACTTTGTAACTAATTGATAACTAACTAATTAACACCCTGCCAATTACGATAACTCCAATGAAGTAGAGTCGCACAAAAAGCCAACTTAACCACTTCTAAAATCCAATAAACCTCGTGCATAGAAATCATAGCAGCAGGCATAGCAGAATTAGATTCAAACAAATTTAATTGCAAACCCAAACTACTCATTTGTGGTGTAAAAAAGTAAGTATAAACTAAAGTAATCACCAAAAGAATTGACGCTAAAATAACAGAAAAGTTTTGTAGTTTTTGATTGAAGTTATGATTGCGATAGAAAACTAAAAAACCTGTTAAAACTAAACCAGCAGATAATAATTCAATTCTATTAAAAATACCAAACATCAAATAACTCGCACTAGCAAAACCAGCTTCTCCCATCATACCAGTGGTAAATAAACTAGGTATAATTACCAAATCTAGTATAATACTGCCGCTAAGCCAAAAACCTAATACAAACATAACAATAGTTTGCCAATCAAGTTGGCTGAAATCCTTTTTAGAAAGAGTATTCATAATGTCTCCTAATATTCTTACCTTTACTTTAACAGAAAAAATACTAGGAAAAGATGAAGTAATTTTAAGGTTTTCTAGAATTTAGAATTACCAACTAAAATTTAATTTTAATTTAACTTTTAGAAAAGCAAGATTTAAATATTAGAAGTAGCATTTTCTCTAAATTTTTCTTGAATTTGACCGATAGTAAATAATGGATAAAACTTGATACCTTTACTTTCGTATAATTCTCTGCCTCCTTGTTCTCGATCGACCAAAGCAAGAATAGTATTTACCTGATAACCTGCCGTAGTTAAACGCTCAAAAGCTAACATTGCCGATCGCCCAGTGGTAACCACATCTTCCAAAACTGCAATATTAGTACCAGAATCCAGATTAGGTCCTTCAATATAAGCCCTTGTCCCGTGACCTTTAGCCTCCTTACGAATAATCAAAGCAGGAATAGGTTGATTCTCTAAAGCCGAAACCACGCTCACAGCAGTAACCAAAGGATCCGCACCTAAAGTTAAACCAGCCACTGCTTGAGTATTATTAGGGAGTAAAGAAAAAAACAAACGCCCGATAGCTAAAGCACCATCAGCATCCAGAGTTACCTGTTTACCATTAATATAATACGAACTACGTTGCCCAGAAGAAAGGAGAAAATCCCCCTCAACATAAGCCTTGCGGGCAATTAAATCTAATAAAATTGAACGTAAAGAATCCAGAGAAGCGGTGGCAATTGATAAATTTGTAGAAGGTTTCATTGTTTTAAAATAGAAGAAAATACATCAATATCTTGATTAAAATTACTATGGATTATCCCATTAAAAATAATAAATATTATGGAAAATAACGATAGAAATAGTTACTGGCTTGCCAATACAAACTTAATTCGTAACCTTTTAATAGTTTGGGGAATAGTTTCTATAGGATTAAGTATTTTATTAGTAAAACCCCTAAACCTGATTAATTTTGGACAAATCCCTCTAGGTTTTTAGCTGGCACAACAGGGATCGATTTTTGTCTTCGTAATTTTAATCTTTATTTATGCCAAACAAATGGATAGAATTGAGGCTAAATATCAAAAATCTAAATATCAAAAATCTAAATATCAAGAAAAATAAATTAAAATAATGTCAGTAGAAGCTTGGACCACAATTTTAGTTATTCTTTCTTTTATAGTATACACCTACATTGGATGGCGATCGAGTGTTAAAGATAGTAATACTGGTTTATTAACCATCGAAGATAAAAACTTGCTCAAAATTTCTGAAGGCAAAATTTAAGTATTCGGTTAAAATTAAATCAAAATTATCAATGTGGGGAAGATATAAATTGAAAAATTTAAAAACAATCTTGTTAATTGGCAGTATATCTGCTTTCTCAGTTTTTGCAGAGGTAGCCCAAGCCACACCTAAAAACGAGAACATATCTTTAAATCAAAAACAAGAGTTGATATCTCAAAACAACTCAACAGATTTAATCGCACAAAACTTTTTAACTGAAACCAGAGACTCCAATCGTACAATTGACGAAGAATTTAACGAAGTCTTTTTAAGAAATTCAGGAGACTTTTTTGAATCCACCAGCTTTGTAGGAGTATTAGATTCTTGGTTTCTTACCTTTCCAGACATCCAAATTAATAGAGATGCTAGATTAGTATCAGAATTTTATCAAGATTACTTTAAAGAATTAACTCAAAGCGATCCTTATATTCGTACTAGAGATCTCGCTAATCCTTTTAATACCTCAATCCAGGAAAATCCATCCTATCTTCGTTAAATTAGTTCTCACTAATTTAGTTTTAAATCCAGGGTGCAGGAGTTGAACCTGCCTAGCACAAATTATGAGTTTGTTGCCTCAACCGCTCGGCCAACCCTGGTCAATCAGCCTTTTTCTATAATGACATAAAATTATCTAATTTGTCCAATGAAATCCAAATTTAATTGTAAAATTCAAAGCTATAATATAATCTATACTTTGGCAAAATAGATAGATGATGGATTAAAGAAAGCTAAATTTAGAATCCTCAAGCTCTAACAATCTCCTTATGTTTATAGTAGCCTTAGGATTAAATTTTAAAGATTGACCTACTATAGAGTAAAGATTTATGATAGTTTTAAGCGGTAGGAAACATTATTATAGACATTATAGACATTAACAAAATTTTAAATATTAACAATGAAAATTTTATCTCTTGTGTTAGCCTTGTTTTTACTTCTAATCATGGGAATATCTGGGAGTATTAGTGCAAAAATAGCCTACGAATTAGGGCAAGAAGCCATTAAAGGTGTCAAACAACCAGAGTCTAACCCATTAAAAAAGTTAGGATTAAACAATGTTAACAATAACAACAATAATCAAAAAAGTAAATTTATAAGTGAAAAAGAAATTTTAGTAAAAGTATATGATTTTGTCTATTACGAAGGGAATATTCCAGGAAAAGATAATAATAATAATGAAGATGGTAGCTTTATTAGCATTCCAGGAGAAGAAGAAAAAAGCCCATTTCCTGTATCTACAACTGATGAGAATGTAGTTATGACAGTAGAGAGAATGACTAGACAAGGAGGAGCATTACTATTAGATTTGAGTTTGACTAATAAAAGTACAGAAAAAGTAGAATTTTTATATAGTTTTATGGATATCCGAGACCCCCAAAATCGCGCATTAAGTGGAATTACAGATGGATTGCCACGGCAAATACCACCTAATGGACAAGCTTATTCAGGAACAGTAAGAATTCCTATTTCATTATTAGAAACATCAGAGAAAATATCACTAAGTTTGACAGATTATCCCTCCCAAGAGGTGAATTTAACTATTATGGATATACCAATTCCGGAGTAGTATAGAAAAATAGGCTTCTAAATCAATAATATATGAATCTATCTGATATCCTACTGCGATTATTATTAGTACTTTTACTAATCCTAATTAATGCTTTTTTTGTAACAGCAGAATTTTCAATCGTATCGGTAAGACGATCGCGAATTAACCAATTAGTAGAATCTGGAGATATTCAAGCCCAAACAGTTCAATCATTACAACGCAGTATCGATCGTCTTTTATCAACTACCCAGCTAGGAATCACCTTATCTAGTCTAGCACTAGGTTGGATAGGTGAAAAAACAATGGCAGTATTGGTAAAACAACTAATTTTATTTCTACCACTACCGGAAATATTAATTACAAGTTTGGCACATTCCCTTGCAATCCCCATAGCCTTTCTCTTAATAGCCTATTTTCAAATCGTCTTAGGAGAATTATGCCCTAAATCTTTAGCTTTATTATATTCAGAAAAACTAGCAAGATTTCTCGCTCCCTCTTCTGTAGTAATAGCCCGTATTTTTAATCCTTTTATTTGGATTTTAAATCAATCCACCAAATTTTTGTTAAAACTCTTAGGAATTAAATACACAGGCCAAGGCTATAACAGAGTAACACCAGAAGAATTACAACTAATCATTACCACAGAACGAGAATCATCAGGTTTAGAAGCAGAAGAAAGAGAATTACTCAAAAATGTCTTTGAATTTGGTGATGTGGTAGTAGAAGAAGTAATGGTACCTCGCACCATGATTAAATGTATACCCATTACCGCTACCTTTTCGGAATTAATGGAAGAGATAGCAGCTACAGGCCACTCCCGTTATCCAGTAATTGGAGATTCCATCGATGATATTCGTGGGATTATCGATTTTAAAGATTTAGCCTCACCCCTTGCCAAAGGACATTTATTCCCACAAACTTCAATTAAAAAATGGCTCAAACCAGCCCGTTTTATTTCCGAATCCACTCTTCTAAGCGAAATATTACCTATAATGCAAAGATCCTCACAAAAAATGGTAGCTATCGTAGATGAATTTGGAGGAACATCAGGATTAGTTACCATGCAAGATTTAGTTGCTGAAATAATCGGGGATGAAAGTGAAGATAATGCTAGAGAAGAAATTCCATTTGAGATTATAGATGAAGATACTTTCCTCGTCCAAGCACAAATGAACTTAGAAGATGCTAATGAATTATTCGATTTAGACTTACCAATAACAGATGAATATCAAACATTAGGGGGTTTTGTTATGTATCAGTTCCAAAAAATTCCCACTGAAGGAGAATCCTTTGACTACGATAACCTAGAATTAACCATTGTCAAAACAGAAGGGCCTCGATTACATCAAATCAAAATTCATCGCCACAATACATCCTTGACAGATTTAACAGAAGAGATCTCAGTAAATATGGAAAACTCTATCTCAACAGATATATCTGAAACTGACCATAATTTAGAATTAACAGAAACACTATCAAATGAGCATAATAATGGACAAATAAAAATTGATAATTAACCATTAATCAGTAAAATTAATAAGACGAATTAAAATTTCTAATACATTAAGAGATCCATTCCTAGCCATCGAAAGTATTAACTTAGTTAGATTGAAAAATTTTAGAAAAAAAGTCACCAAAACTTTGAAATTCTTTACAATTAGACTAATTATGATACTATCTGTATGATTAAAGTTCTCAATCTTAGGGTAACTTAATCAAACATTGGTGGAGGAGTGTAAAGGAGTAAATAAAACAAATGTCAAATAAAAAACCCAGTATCAATAATCCAATTAAAATGGGAGTAATCGGTGTAGGCAATATGGGGCAACACCATACTCGCGTCCTTAGCTTAATTAAAGACGTAGAATTAGTAGGGGTATCAGACATTAATGTTGAAAGAGGCTTAGATATTGCCAGCAACTATCGAATTCGTTTCTTTGAAGATTACCACGATCTTTTGCCTTATGTAGATGCAGTTTGTATTGCAGTACCTACTAAAGTACATTATCAAGTAGGGATGGATTGTCTCAATGCAGGGATTCATACTTTGATTGAAAAACCTATCGCATCTACCATCTCGGAAGCTGAATCTTTAGTAAATACAGCAGCTCAATCCAACTGTATTTTGCAAGTAGGACATATTGAACGTTTTAATCCCGCCTTTGCTGAATTAACTAACGTTCTCAAAACAGAAGAATTGTTAGCAGTAGAAGCTCGTCGCATGAGTCCTTATTCTCAAAGAGCAGCCGATGTATCTGTTGTTTTAGATTTAATGATTCATGATATTGATTTATTATTAGAATTTGCACAAGCTCCCGTAATTAAGTTGACAGCTAGTGGCTCAAAAGGTTCTGATTCTAGCTATCTTGATTATGTTACTGCTACTCTCGGTTTTGCTAATGGCATTGTGGCTACTTTAACAGCTAGCAAGGTAACACACAGGAAAATTCGTAGTATTGCGGCTCATTGCAAAAATTCTCTGATCGAAGCAGATTTTCTCAATAACGAAATTTTAATTCACCGTCAAACAACTGGTAATTATACAACTAATTATGGTCAAATACTTTATCGTCAAGATGGTTTAATTGAAAAAGTATATACAAGTAATATAGAACCACTACACGCTGAATTAGAGCACTTTGTTAATTGTGTCAGAGGAGGGAATAATCCTTCCGTTGGTGGCGAACAGGCACTTAAGGCTTTACGTTTAGCAAGTTCTATTGAGCAAATCGCTCTTGATGGTCAATTATGGGATTCTAATCAAGATCATCAAGAAGCCACTGAATTTCGGTCCATCGCTTGGATTTAGTTAGTTCATCCTAATTTAGTTAATGCTAAACAGCTTAACCCATAAGCAGAGAAGAGGTAGAAGGAATAAGAAAAACTCTCTTAAATTTAAATCTTTTAGGTGGAGTTTTATCTACTAACCTTTTGCCTCTTTTTTGCTATCTATTAGACAATAAATAATCAAAAAATGATTAATTTTCAATGGTTAATTGTTCAAATTTTAGAATTGATTGGGTAATATTTTCAGTAACAAGTTGGTTTCCTTTAGGAGTAAGATGAATACTATCTCGATATAATAAGTCATAATTTTGAGATTCTTGGAATATAGGGAGAAAATCTATATAAGTTATTTGTTCATTTTCGGTAAATTCTTTTAGTCTTGTTCTAGCTTTAAGTTCATGATCTTTAGGTCCAGATGGTTCTAATTCCCGCTTTAAAGGAGTTAAACCTACAATCAATTTAGCATTATTTTTAGATGCTATCTCCTTGATCTTGCCGACTGCTTCCAAATTAAAACCAACTCGATCGCCTTTTTCATCTATCCCTTGAACTGGAGGATTAGGTGAAATTAGTTTTATAACCTCAGGGATCGCCCCAAAAGGTTGTTGACTAGGATAATTGCGATCCCTTCCCACCACTTCAGAATTAGGAGCTTTAGTGAATAAATCATCAGTATTGAGTAACAAAACCAAAACCTGAGCCTCAAAAGTACCAAATTTTTCTAAATAAGCCAGTTCATTTCGAGGACCCCAAGAATTAGCCGAAGCATTTAAAACATCTACCTTCTCCCATCCTGTTTTCACAGAAGAATTGAGAACCTCTTCCTTGATTAAACTAGAAATAGTTTCCTCATCATCAGTCCACCAACCACCATTAGCAATGGAATCACCAATTAAAAATATTCTCAAAGTATCCGGCGATCGTTGCTCCTCAAAAGTAGGACTACGCATAGAATATCCATTAATGCTAATAAGATTTCCCATGCGGCGCATTTTTTGATTGGGAACAAGCAAATAGCCAATCTCATCATCCTCCATATATAAAGGAGGATTCCCAAAACCAAAAAGAAATCTTAAAGAAATCTCAGTTAAAACCAACAAAGCCAAAATAATACCTAAACCAATAGAAAAAAATTTCATTTTTAATTAAAATCTAAACCTTAGACTTGACAAAACCCTGCGTTAATCTATAACTAGAGTTTTCAACTAATAGATATTTTATAGAGGAATAATCCATCATGTCAGACTTAAATCGTGGAATCATGAAATTTGATGGGGCAGATAAACCTGCTGTTGTTGCTATTTCAGCCGTAATTGTAATCGGTAGTATAATAGGTTTAATCATTTGGGCACTTTCTGCTGCATATACTATCTAAATTAAAAGTCTAACTAAAAACTGTCTCAATCAAAAAATGACAGCCTCAAATCAGATTATTGTAAAAATTGCTACCTAACGAATTTTATCTAATGGCCACCAATTCTGAACCTCGTCCTCTCCTTGGGGAGGTATGGCTGGATTTGGTCTTTTTATTTATAATGCTGTTTCTCTCGGCTATATTTGCAGGCTCGGAAACAGCTATTACTGCTTTCGATAATTTAAAACTTAGAGGATTAATTAGATCACAAGGGGATCCTACTGGTGTTTTTAAGTTAGTCCTAGAAAATCGTACTCGCTTTATTACAACTTTATTATTGGGAAATAACCTTGTCAATAATTTTTCTGCTATTCTCACTAGTAATTTATTTGCTATTTGGTTAGGGAATGCAGGATTGGGAATTGCTACGGCTATAGTTACGATTTTGGTTCTCATTTTTGGGGAAATTACACCGAAATCTTTGGCAATTCTCAATGTTAAACAAGTCTTTATGACGGCGGTTCGTCCTATTTATTGGCTTTCTAAAGTGTTATCTTTCTTTGGAGTGATTTATGTTTTTGAGTTTATTACTGAAAGAACTATAAATTTAGTTCAAGGAAAACAAAGTAAAGGTGCTATTCAGGGTGAATCTGTTACTGATTTACAGTTGATGATGGAACTTCTTTCTGGTAGAGGGAAGTTAGATTTATATCGTCATCAGTTAATCAATAAGGCTTTAATGTTAGATCAGCTTTTGGCTAAAGATGTTGTTAAGCCTCGAATTGAGATGAGAACTATCTCTCATGAGAAAAGTTTACAAGAATTAGTGGATTTATGTTTGGAAACGGGTTTCTCTCGAATTCCGGTTCAAGAGGAATCTAAGGATCAAATTGTGGGAATTGTCCATTTGAAAAAGGCTTTACAGGTTCTGAAGTTGATTCCTCCAGAGAATAGTTCTTCAGTTAAGGTTACTGATGCTATGATTCCTCCTGTGTATGTGCCGGAAACTAAGCGAGGTGCTAATTTGCTTAAGGAAATGTTGCAGCAGAATTTGCATATGGTAATTGTGGTGGATGAATATGGTGGCACTGTGGGTTTGGTGACTCTTGAGGATATTCTTGAAGAGTTGGTGGGGGAAATTTATGATGAAAGCGATCGTCCCAGGTTATAAAGATGGGGAGATGGGGAGATGGGGAGATGGGGAGATGGGGAGATTAGGAGATGGGGAGATGGGGAGATAAGTATATTTACTGTTTTTAGGCTCAAAAAATCTTTGCAAAAATCCTTGCCATTAAAAAAAAGTTGTGCTAATATTAGTAAATGTGGTTGAAAAAGTATCAATGAATATTTTTCAATCCTCCAAGGTAAAAACCTTATATGGGTCGATGTCCGAGTGGTTAATGGAGGCGGACTGTAAATCCGCTAGCTAAGCTTACGCTGGTTCGAATCCAGCTCGGCCCACCATCATTTTAAAAATTTAAGATTTCGATACAATTGCTCTTCAATGGGCTTGTCGATCGCCCGTGTGGCTCAGTGGTAGAGCGTACCCTTGGTAAGGGTAAGGTCACGAGTTCAATCCTCGTCACGGGCTTATTGTTGTTTTATGGTGTTTATTACTGTTTGTACCACCCAACAAATGGAAAAATCAATTAAGTTAAAAATAGAGAAGTTTCAAGAAGAAGGTGAGGAATATTTTGTGGCTACTAGTGATAATTTAGAGGGATTAGTGGCTGAGGGGAAAACTATTGAGGAAGTAGTGGAAATTCCTCAAAGTGTGGTAGAAGTTTTATTAGAGTTGGAAGATGTATAATCGTTACAAGCCAAAGTAATGACCAATCTTTTCACAAATAGTCATCAAGGCAGCAGCGGCAGGTAATTTAGAAAGAATGCCATCTAGCATGGTTTTAGCTTGATATGCTTTGTTTTTCATGTCTTCATCTGTGGGATTGGTGGTAGCTTCTTCTAAATTTGTTACTTGTTGGAGTGCTGTTGTTTTAGCCATTTCGTGTAGGTTGTTTTCTTCTTCAATGGCTTTTTTTAGTTGTTGTAATAATTCTTGGATTTCGGGTTTTTCGGATTCGGTAGTATTGGGTGTTTGAGATTTAATGTTGATATTGTCTCCTATTGCAATATCTTTCATATCTTTAAAACTATCTTTAATATCTTTAAATTCACTCACAGTTTTTGTCCTTTTATTATCAATGTACAGATTAATATTAACAGAAGAATCTTTATCATCACCATCCTTATCTCGATATTTATCTTTATCTTGAAAATTGTCTTTAATTACATCATCTATTAAGTTTAAAACATTAACCATTTGATAACTTTTTTGACATTGAATTTCCTTTTGTCTATCGGCTTTAAATCTTTGTAATACTTCAAAATTATAAAACTGTTTATCTTGACTAGATTTGCTATCTTTGCAAAGAAAACAATTACAAGGAATTGATTTTTGATATTTTAATCCTGAATAAGAATTGTGAATTTTATCTAATTCATAAGTAACGATCGTCATTAAATCTTTTCGATGTTTTCCTACAACATTAATTTCTATTTTCCGCTGATTATAATATTCAATTACTTCTGCAAAGGTATCATTTTGATAGAGAATGACACCACTTTTCCAAACAAATTGTTGCTGGTAAATTAAACTGTGCATAGCTACAATTAATTCACTAATAATCCCTTTTGGCATAAAGGTATAAGTATATTTAATAATGAGATTATTGTTATGGTTTGATGGATATTCTGGTGGATATTCTGGTTGATTTTCTGTTAGTAATTGAGGTGCAATATAGATATTATCATTAGGAATTTGATAGCATAAGTTAAACTTCTCCATTAATTTTAGAAGTTCACCAAGCATATTACAATATTCTTCTTCGTGCCATATTTTTACCAAATCATCCTTAGTAAATGTACCAAAATTATTCCTAACTAAATCATTATCTAATACCTTATAAACTGCTTTTGTGCCCCATTCTGGTTTGAGTATTACTATCTTGTTTAAAAGAGGTTCATCTTGGAAATGCAAACATACTCCTAAATCGTGTAAATAGCCGCTTAATTGGAGTTTATCTTCTCTTTTAGTAAAGCCATTTTCTTGGCAAATAGAGAGATATTCTTCTAGAGTAATATAATTACGATCGTCTTTTTCTAATGCTTCTCTAACTCTTTTCCAAGTTTTAGGAAGAGTATCGCCAATATGAGGTAGATTCCTAATATAATGTTGAATGTTATTTAATATTTCTGATAAACCACGATTGTCAGCTAGATTAGTAGCTAATATTTCTTTAAGGCTATCAAATTGTCCTCGTAATATTCTTTGATTAATTTCTCTTTTTCTATCTTGTTTTTCATTTTTTATAATTAAAATAGGACTTTTATTGCTAAGAAGTTCTACTATATTTAACCAATAATAGAAATCTGTATCTTCTTTACGGTTATCTACTACTAAGCAATATAAAGAGCGTTTAGTGAGAAAAAATTGATGGGTGCTATGGTAAATTTCTTGTCCGCCAAAATCCCAAATATTTACTCGAAAATTCACCTCATTTTTAAAGGGAAAATTCCATGTTTTGACTTCAATTCCTTTGGTTGTATCTTCTTTTTGTAATTGATAATTTTGGTTTTCAATTTTATTAGCCAAGGTGGTTTTTCCTGCACCTGATTCACCAACTATTAATAATTTAGCTTCATAGAGAAAATCTTTGCCTTCTTTTTCTACTTGGTAGAAAAATTGTCTAATTGATTCAATTCCTTTATCAACTATTTCAAGAGATGGATATTCAATGGGATTCCCACTTAAATCTAGTGATGTTAAATTAATTAAATTGGTGAGAGCTGATGGTATTTCTTTTATTTGATTATTATCTAAAATTAGGTAAGTTAAATTAGTTAAATTAGTAATAGCTGGTGGTATTTCTTTTATTTGATTAAAGCCTAAATCTAGTGATGTTAAATTAATTAAATTAGTGAGAGCTGGTGGGATTTCTTTTATTTCATTACCACTTAAATATAGTCCTGTTAAATTAATTAAATTAGTGAGAGCTGGTGGAATTTCTTTTATTTTATTAACACTTAAATATAGAAATTCTAACCATTCCAAATCAAAAATTTCCTCTGGAATTTCCATTAAATTTCTACTTCTTAAATCCAATGTATTAGATTTTTTCTTTTTTGCTTCTTCTATTATTTCTTGAACATCCATTGATATATACTCATCTATATAATTAGATAACTCGATCGAACTTTGTAAAATAACAAC
The DNA here is from genome assembly GCA_028281945.1 of Prochloraceae cyanobacterium PL24a_bin.78. Classification (GTDB taxonomy): domain Bacteria; phylum Cyanobacteriota; class Cyanobacteriia; order Cyanobacteriales; family JANQIW01; genus JANQIW01. Next base: position 47,739 of record JANQIW010000045.1, on the reverse strand, counting down.
CTAATCAACTTCAGGCATAACTTTCAAATTACCAGCACAAGAAATTTTACCATCATCAGTTTTAAACTCAGTAATATCCACTAAATCACCTAAATCTATTTGAAAATTTTCTAAAGCGGAATCCTCAAAAAAAGGAAAACCTTGAATAGATAAAGCTTGAAAAACTAAAATATGACCATTTAAAATCGCCAAATTAGTATTAATAATCCCAGTATAAATGGACTCATTATCCTTTTGAGAAATCAAAAGCTTTAAACGTAAACTATCCTTTTTAATAAAAATTTCACCATCAGAAACCTGATAATTTTCTAAAATAAAATCAGAATTAGAATCTCCAGATAAATTAGTATAAAGCTGTGCTAAAAAATCCCCTAAACCTTGACTCAATAATGGAGATTGGAAAGAAGAATTGAGAGAAACTTCCTCAAAAACCACCGACATAAATACATCAATAGTTTCCAACAAACGAAGAGGTTTCCCTTTAAGAATGTCTCCTAAATTAATGCGGATATTTTCTCCCGTTAACTCAACAGAATCTAAATGAATTCCTTGATAAACAGCACGAGAAGCATTCAACAAAACCTTGGGAATATAACCAGAAAAAAGCTGCCGAGAATTGCCATCGATGGCTAAAAATAAGTCTTCACATTTATCCAGTTGCAGTTGCAACCAGAATTTTAAAGCAGAAGACAAGATTTTACTAATAAATTTTCTTTTAGAAGTCACAATAATATTTTTGATAAATTAAATTGAGTAAGATAAAACTTTTGATTAATTTCCCACACTAAAAATTAGTATAAAGAAAAAACCAAAATATTTATGGAATTTTAACAAAATTATCTCAATAATAACTAAAGAATCTCTTGGTATTTAAACTCAGATCCTTAGAATAATATAGAAGAAGAAACAGATGGAACAAAGAATACAAAAAATCCTATCTCAATGGGGAGTTGCTTCTAGAAGACAAGCAGAAGAGATGATTAAATTAGGGAGAGTAAAACTAAACGGGAATATAGCCACCATTGGAGACAAAGCCAATCCATTAGTAGATCAATTAATAGTTGATGGAAAAATCATTAACTACGAAAATAGACCAAGATTAATATATATTTTACTTAATAAACCAGCAGGTGTATTATGTACTTGTCGAGATCCCCAGAAGCGAAGGACGGTATTAGATTTATTGCCTCCTCAACTAGGAAAAAATCAGGGATTACATCCTGTAGGGAGACTCGATGGGGAATCTACTGGTGCCCTAATCTTAACAAATGATGGAGAATTAACCGTTCGGCTAACTCACCCTAAGTATCATTTACTAAAAACTTACCATGTTTGGATTAATTCCCGGCCTAGTGAAGCAACTTTGACACAATGGCGCGAAGGAATCGATCTTTTAGGAAAAAAAACATTGCCTGCTTTGGTATCTGTTTTAAAATACAAAAATAATACAACTTTGTTAGAAATCGGACTTCATGAAGGTAGAAATCGTCAAATTCGTAAAATTGCTAATCAATTAGGCTTTGATGTTTTACAATTGCATCGTATTGCTATCGGCAATATTCAACTAGAAAAACCTTTATTAGAAGTAGGTAAATACCGATATTTAAAAAAGTCTGAAATATGTTTTCTTAAAGATAGAGTTAAATTATAGAGTTAATTAAAAAAATGGTGGTGAGGACAATGCCTATGAAAAGATGGAATAATAAATCTAAACTGGAAACAGAGCAACATGAAAAACTAATCTTATTAGGGCAACATTTGCAACAAATTCGGATAGAAAAAAGAATCCCTATTTCCTTGTTGGTGGAAAAAACTAAAATACAAGCAAGGTTAATAGTTGCTATTGAAACAGGTGATCTGGAAATATTACCAGAACCTATTTATATTAGAGAATTAATTAAACAAATAGCTAATTTTTTAGGAGAAAATGGAAAAGATTTATCTCAAAAATTTCCTATTTCTATAGGAGCAAATTATAATAATAGATATATTTCTTGGTTAAAATTTGGGTTTCAAAAGCCTACTTTTCAATTAAAACCGATTCATCTTTATATACTTTATATTCTAGTAGTTATGTTTTCAGTGAGAAGTTTGTCAAATTTACTAGAACCTTCTAATCTAAATACAACTACTGCTCATAATATAGAGGAAAAATCATTTTATTCTCCAGCTTTTGATGATGGATCTGGGGGAACTCGTATTGATTCAGATAATCAACAAGTAGTGGTTGATATTATCATGAAAGATCAATCTTGGTTACAAGTAGTAGTTGATGGCAAAGTTGAGTTTGAAGGAACTCTAGCTTCAGGATCCCATCGCACTTGGATTGCTAACAATAGATTAACTATTAAAGCAGGCAATGCAGGGGGTGTGTTGGTTGGTTTTAACCATCGACAAGCTAAACAGTTAGGTAAACCAGGAGAGGTAGAAGAAGTTACATTCCGCGCTAAAAAGGAATCTTAAGGGTTGTGTCAAAGTTTAGTTTCTACACAACCATTTTTCCATTATCTATCTTTGAATAAGTTATTGCACTTCATGAAAATCAACGGAAACTTGATCAACCAATGAAAATTATGGGGATCAAGTTTAATATTGATACTTTATTTGAGATTTTAGTAATTACGAGGTTCTCTTCCATAAAGATATGTGAGGTATCTCAGGCGATCGATGAGATCTTGAGTTAATTCCCCTGGACGATAACGCCAACACCAGTTATCACCTAAAGTACCAGGACAATTCATTTTTGCCCATCCTCCCAAACCTAAAAGATCCTGTACCGGAACAATAGATAAATTGGCGACAGATGACATAGCTAAACGAATCATACTCCAATGAATACTTTCAGGTGCTAAAGGTCCTAGATAATCTGTTACTCTTGACTTTTCTTCTAGAGATCTTCCTTGGAACCAACCTATTGTGGTATCATTGTCATGTGTTCCAGTATAGACGATACAGTTACGATTGTAGTAGTTAAATGGTAAAAAAGGATTAGATCGATCGGAATCAAAAGCAAAATGAAGTACTTTCATACCGGGGAAGTTGAATTTATCCCGTAAATGTTCTACTTCTGGAGTGATTAAACCTAAATCTTCTGCAACAATAGGTAAGGTTCCTAATTCTTGATTGATAGTATTAAATAACTCTTCCCCAGGGGCATCCTGCCACCATCCATTGATAGCGGTAGTTTCTCCTTGTGGTACTGTCCAATAGGCTTGAAATCCTCTAAAATGATCGATCCGCATATAATCTACGTATTCCAGCATTCCCTTGATGCGTCGGATCCACCATTGAAAATTATCCTGTCTCAACTTTTCCCAATTGTAAACTGGATTTCCCCACAATTGTCCTGTAGAACTAAAGTAATCTGGTGGTACTCCAGCCATTTGAGAGGCTTCACCTGTGAGAAGGTCTAAACAAAATATCTCCCGATTTGACCAAACATCTACACTATCATGTGAGACATAGATAGGAATATCCCCTAAAATTTGAATTCCTTTCTCATTAGCAAATCCTTTAATGCTCTTCCATTGCTTAAAAAACTGGAATTGCATAAATTTATGATGAAAAATCTCATCAGATAAACGATTTTTCCAATCTTCCATGGCTTCAGGTTGCCGTTTAGAAATACCGGGTTCCCAACGATGCCAACTTTCATTGTTATTAGCTTCTTTAACCGCCATGAATAAAGCATAATCATCTAGCCAATAACTATACTGTTCACAAAAGTTATTAAAATCGTTCCATTGGTTAGGATCGGATAATCTTTTAAATTTCTCACTTGCTAATTTTAAGAGAGGCATTTTGGTTTTGATTACCAAATCATAATCTATTCGCTCCACAGGGTAATGAGGTAAAGCATCAATCTCTTCTTGCATTAGCAAGCCATCCTCAAGTAATTTTTCTGGGCTAATTAATAAAGGATTTCCTGCTAAAGCAGAATATGCTAAATAAGGGGAATTACCAAAGCCTGTAGGACTAAGTGGTAAAATTTGCCATATTTGTTGAGAACTTGCAGATAAAAAATCTACAAACTTATAAGCTTCGGGTCCTAAATCTCCAATACCAAATCGACTTGGTAAAGAAATCGGATGCAATAAAATACCGCTAGCTCGATTATCAAACATAAAATTAGATTTTAGTTGCTATTTTTTAAGGAATCTACGCCTTAAATCCTAGCCAATTAATTCAAAGTACAAAATAAATATATACCAAAAAATTTTCAGTCAGAGATAACTTTAGTTTTTTTCCCAGAATCATTAAGAATCAGTAAACTTATATCCCTTTCTTTTAATAGTGATAGAGATGGTTTCCTTGGGAATGGGGAGAATGGGAGGATTGGGAGGAATGGGAAGTAGGTTTTGATAGTGAGATTAAGGAAAAAAAGTTTTTCTTAATTATCGTAAAATTAGGAAATTTTAACTCTATCATTAACAAAGACTTTCTTAATATTAGACACAGAAAATCTGTTATAATAAGATATGGAGTCTTAATAATAGCAATGTAATTAATATTAACAGCAATGCCTCACAAATTTTTTGAGAATATTTTAGATAAATTGTAGGAAAAGTAATCCTTGAAACTTACTGATTAACCTTGGGAAAACCTTAACCAAGAAAAAATAAAGACAGTTAAAACAAAAAAATAATTAATTCATCACAAATTAAAAAGTGTGATTAAATTTTAAAAAAATCATAATTATCATTCAAATATTAACTAATGGTGATTTTAAATTTATAATGTTTTGGGAATTTTAATTCCTCAGATGAAATACTATTAATGAAATACTATTATAGATACTATTACTAAATCTATGGCTTTTGCTCAAATTATTGGCTTAGGAAGATCGGGAGTTGCTGCTGCTCGATTACTAAAATTAGATGGTTGGAAAGTAACAATTTGTGATGGCTCTACTTCAGAAAAATTAAAAAAATCAAAACAAGAATTAGAACAACAAGGTATAAATGTTACTTTAGGACAAAACTTAACTATACCTAAAGAATCTCCAGACTTAAAACCAGATCTAATTGTGGTAAGCCCCGGTGTGCCTTGGGATTTAGCAGCATTAGAAGAAGCTAGAAACTTAGGCATAGAAACTATTGGAGAATTAGAATTAGCTTGGCGTTATCTCAAAGCATATCCCTGGGTGGGAATCACAGGCACCAATGGCAAAACTACCACTACAGCTTTGGTTGCAGCTATTTTTCAAACCGCAGGGTTAAATGCCCCGGCAGTAGGAAATATCGGTAGTGCGGCTTGTGAATTAGCTATTGCCTCAACCCAATCAAACCAACAATCTTTGGATTGGGTAATCGCAGAAATTAGTAGTTATCAAATAGAATCATCTCAAGATTTAGCTCCTAAAATAGGAGTATGGACAACATTTACACCTGATCATCTCAATCGTCACAAAACTTTAGAAAGATATTACCAAATTAAAGCAAGTTTATTACAACGCTCTCGTCAACAAGTATTCAATTATGATGATGCCTGTTTAAGAAACCATCGTCAAGAATGGCAATCTCCTTATTGGACTAGTATAGATGGATATAATGATAATTTTGGAGATATTTCTCGAGGAATTTACATTGAAGATGCTTGGATCAAAGCTTTTGGACAATTGATTATGCCAGTTGCTTTATTTAAAATGCCAGGGCAACACAATCTTCAAAATCTTTTAATGGCTGTAGCAGTGGCGGCTTTGGCGGGGATTGATAAAAAGGCCATTGCTGAGGCGATGACTACTTTTAAAGGGGTGCCCCATCGATTAGAATATATCTGCACCATTGACGGGGTAGATTATATTAATGATAGTAAAGCCACTAATTATGATGCTGCATTGGTGGGTTTGGAGGCGGTGAAATCTCCTGTAATTTTAATCGCAGGTGGAGAAGCAAAAGAAGGTGATGATAAAGCTTGGATTAATTGTATTAAGAAAAAAGCTGCCGCAGTATTATTGATAGGAGATGCCGCTGAAACTTTTGCTAGGCGTTTGGCTGATGAGGGTTACTCAGATTATCACATAGTAGATACTATGGATTTGGCTGTTAAACGCGCTTTTGAATTGGCGAAAGAAGTTCAGGGTAATGTGGTATTATTATCTCCTGCTTGTGCTAGTTTCGATCAATATCCTAGTTTTGAACATCGTGGTGATGACTTTAGGCAGCTATGTTTAGAGTTATGATGTTATAATTTTAGGTTCTAATGTAATAATTTGTTGAATAGTGTAGTAATTAGTAAGAAAATGAAGATTGTTATTGCTAGATTTTATAAGTTTGTCTCTTTTCCTGATTATATTAATTGGAAAAATCCTCTATTAGAATATTGTCTCAATGGCGGAGTGAAAGGAACTATTTTACTCGCTTATGAGGGTATAAATGGAACTATTGCTGGTTTTCCTGAAGTTATCGAGGGAATTATCGAGATTTTTCATTCAATTCCGGGTTTTGAAGATTTAGAATTTAAAAAAACTACCGTAGATTTTATGCCTTTTAAGCGCATGAAAGTACGTTTGAAAAAAGAAATTATTACCATAAAAGCTCCAAATATCGATCCCAATGAAAAGGTGGGGATTTATGTTAAACCGAAAGAGTGGAATCAATTAATTTCCGATCCTGATGTGACTTTGGTTGATACTCGAAATGATTATGAAGTTGCCATCGGTTCTTTTAAAGGGGCAAAAAATCCTCATACTGAATCCTTTGGTGAATTTCCTGAGTATATAGAGAAAAATTTAAATCCTAATCAACATAAAAAAGTTGCCTTATTTTGTACAGGAGGAATTCGCTGTGAAAAAGCTACTTCTTTAATGTTAAAGCAAGGCTTTGAAGAGGTATATCATCTCGAAGGTGGTATTCTTCAATATCTAGAGGAAATTCCAGAAGAGGAAAGTTTGTGGGAAGGAGAATGTTTCGTTTTCGATCTTCGTGTGGCTGTTAAGCATCGTTTAGAGAAAGGCACTTATGAACTTTGTTATGCTTCTGGTAATCCAGTAAGAAAAATCCAGTCTTAAGGAATTATTAACTCACTAATAATTAGTAATTTAATTTAAAAAATACTCAAATTATGTCAGAAATAGATCCAAGAATAATATCAAAAGGAATCGGAGTGGGAGGGAATATCTTTAGTTCCCTAATTAATGCCGTAGTAAGTGTTTATCAGACAGAAAGAAATATTAGCGTAAATCGAGAATTAGAGGAATTACGCCAGCAAAATCAAGAACGTAAGGATAGAATAGCCTTCGAGCGACAGAAAGAATTACAACAAGAACTAGCAAAATACAATCGCCAAACCCAAATCCAAATAGCAGCCGAGCAAAGGAAAACAGCTTTAGAGTCTATAGAAGCTAATAAATTATTTGAAAATTGGCCTCTAAGAATGATTCCTTCCCAAATTCTTACTTCACATCAAGGTAATGATATCCTGCCATTGCGGATAATTCCCGTGCCACCTAGTATAGATTTTGATAAATTTGCCGATAAAGAAGGAGAATTTCCCAGAATTGAGAAATATCTTGCTGAAGGATTGCGACAATTTCTCCACCAAAATTATTCTTTAAACAATGGCCTTTGTCCTGTAGAGTTATTAGATGGAGCATGGGATAGTAATCGGTATCATGGTGGTTCAAGTATTAGAGCATTATTTTCCATGTTACGCTCAGAGCCTATTTTAATTCTAGAGTCAGAAATTGATGGAGATTATCTCAATTTAAAGATGGGTTTTTGGGGATTGGACCAAGAAAATTATTCTTATTCACCTTTAATTTCTCGTTTGCCTTTTCGAGAAATGATTTATCAATCTGCTAGAAATCGTGCTAAGATATGGAAGCAAACTAGAGATAAAATTCTTGAATTAGGACAAGATCCTAAATCAATTAATGAATTAGATTCCTATAACTTAGAAATTATTGAACAGGAAGAGGCATTAGAAGCAGCGGGTATTGATATAACTAATCTTCCTCGTCGCTATCGAGTTAACGATGAAGATTTTGAAGCTTTTGGAGACTTTTTAGTAACTTGTAATTGTTTAATCGCAGGATGGGTAGCAGATAGTTACCATTTGATAAGAGAAAATGTTACCCCAAAATTACCTCAATTATTGGGAGAATTATCACTAGATGAATCAGGAATAGATATTCCTCAAGATTTAATGCAATCAATTTTATTAGGGTATCAGAATGTCTATCAGTCATTAGAAAAAGAAAGACTGGAAATCATGGCAGAGTTACTTTTGGAATTTGCTGATACTCTCAAAGCATTACCTGATAAATCTTGGGGAAAATTGGAAGTAGAGAAATCTCTGAAATTGAGATTAGAGTTGCAAGGAATAGAATTCGATTCTCTAACAGATATTAAAACAGGAATCCAGTTACTTTTGAACACGTCAGAATATTGGCAAAATATAAAGGATAATTATCTATATGCAGAGAAAGTGGTAGAATGTTTGACAGATATTGACGATAAGTCTCTTTTAATTGAGCTTCAAGGTATTTTATCTTCTGCTAAGAAAAAGCTTTCAATTTATTTATTCCCATACCAGACTTTTAAATTCCAGACAGTGACGGTAGATATCTATGGGAAGATAATCAAAAAGGAAAATAAAGAAGCCCAATATCTGAGGGAAAATCTCGGTAATGGTGTTACTATGGATTTAGTGTATATCCCTGGTGGTAAATTCCTGATGGGTAGCCCAGAAAGTGAGAAAGGGCATAAGGATAGTGAAAGCCCTCAACATTGGGTAACATTGCAGCCATTCTTGATGGGGAAATATCCTGTAACTCAGGCACAATGGGAAGCTGTCATGGGCAATAATCCATCCTATTTCAAAGGGGAGAATTGCCCTGTAGAATGTGTATCTTGGAATGACTGTGTTAATTTTTGTAAAAAACTTTCTCAAATTATTCAAAAAGAGTGTACAATACCAACAGAAGCGCAATGGGAATATGCTTGTCGCGCAGGAACAACAACTCCATTTTATTTTGGAGAAACTATCACTACGGATTTGGCTAATTATGATGGGAATGATACCTATGGTAAGGAGGCTAAAGGAGTTTATCGGAAAGAAACTACAAAGGTAGGGGAGTTTCCACCAAATGGATTTGGGTTGTATGATCTACACGGTAATGTTTTGGAATGGTGTGCCGATAATTGGCACAAAGATTATAGGGATGCACCAGTAGATGGGAATGCTTGGTTAAATACTAATAAAAATAATTCTCAATACTTGCTGAGGAGCGGTTCTTGGAACGACTATCCTTTGATCTGCCGTTCCGCTTACCGCAACAACTATTATTCGCGCAACATCAACTACTACGTCAACTACCTCACGGGTTTTCGTGTGACATGCGGTTTTAGGAAGAGTTAGCCCTTTTCTCTTTTGCCCTCTTGCTCTTTTTACTTTTATTCTAATTAATAAAAATAATGAATAAAATAATTTTACAAGGAATTAAACCTAGTACAATAGAAAAATTAAAATATCTTTCTAAACAGCATCAACGTAGTATAGAAGAAGAAATTACCGCTATTTTAGAAGATGTAACCGAAAATATATCAGAAGATGAGCCAATTATTACTCCTGAAAATAAGGGATGGCAAAAAGGATTTTTTGAAGAAGTTATAGGAGGTTGGAAAGGGAAAGCTTTAACAAGGGAATCTCAACCAAAACAACAGGAAAGAGATTTTTTCTGATGATTTATTTACTAGATACTAATGTTTGTATTAAACTACTTAATAATAGTAATCCATCGGTTGTTAAAAAATTAGCAGAACAAGAACCAAAAAATATTAATTTATGTACTGTAGTTGAATATGAATTGTTTTATGGAGCTTATCGTAGTCAAAGGAAAGAAGAAAATATCAAAAAGGTAGAGAGGTTTTGCACTCAATTTGAAGTACTTAATTTTGATAGTAATTGTGCCAAAATAGCAGGTTATCTTCGAGCAGAATTGAATAAAAAAGGGACTCCCATTGGCGTATACGATTTGCAAATTGCTTCCATAGCTAAAGCTTTCGATCTCATTTTAGTGACTCATAATATTTCTGAATTTAGCCGAGTTGATAGTTTAAAATATCAGGATTGGGAAGTATCTTAGAAATTAAAAGAGATTGGAGTATATTATGACGAAAAAACCTACACCTCCAGATTTAGAAACAATAAAAGCAAGAGGAGTTAAAATTCAAGAAATATGCAAACGGATGGATGCTAATATTTTAGTATTAGATGAAATTTTAGCAATGTTGGAAGAACAGAAAAGGGCTTCACCTTACATACCAAGCACGATTAAGAAGAGCAAAACGTCTGTTAAATATCCCAGAAAGTATCCCAGAAAGTAATGGTAGTGAAGCTAATACAGAATCCTAATCTTTTCCCATAGGGTTTTTAATTACTTAATAAGAAATACCAGAAGAAAAAAATCTATAGTAAAGTCCGTGTTTTTCCCTCTTCCAGTAGACATTGAACATAGATTAGAAAAAAAGAAGCCATAAACTTTATTGTAGTTCTGGCAATCCCATTAAAAACTTCACCATTAATGAATTAATTATTTAGTTTAAGTAATGATATTTAATCCTTATAATTCAAAGAATTCATAAGTAGTCGCATAACGTTGAGGATCATCATTATTTCTCCAAGGGCCTTTAAATTCATAAAGTCTCAAATTACTCACAATACCACCCTCTTGACTCATCGCAAAAACATCGTTATTTCCACCATCTTCATTATCAGGAAAAGTACCACCCACAGCAAAATTCCAATCTTCAATATCTCTAGATTCCAAACCGGATAATAAAATAGCTTGAGTCCAAAATACTAATGGATTTGATTCATCTGAAGGATTTAATTTAATTAATGTATTTGGTTCAAGGACTTCCCCTGATTCATTTGATTGAGCTACTTCTTGTGATGATGTAGATTGAGTAATTTTCTGAGCTTGAGCTTTTTTAAAATTAGGACTAAGTATTATTGTTAGTAAACTACAACTAATTATAACACTAGCTGTTAGTTTATTAAAGTTATTCATTGTAATTATTCTCCGCTAAATTCTATTCTGTTGTTATTTAGTTTTCAATCTGTTATAAATAATTAGCACTCATGTATTTTTATGGAAAATCTTGTTTAGCTTTGATAAAATTAATAAATTTTCAGTGAAATTCTCCAAATTTGAAAAAGCTATTAGTTTTTAGTTTTTAACTAATACAAATTTTCATTCTTTTTCTGTTTTACTCAACTTTTCCATTGAGATACAAGCTAGGCAAGACTATATTTAATTGAGAGCTTTTTAACTTAACAACTTCAATTATTTCTAAAAATTCAAACTTTATTGGATTTCAACCATTTATTTTTAGATTTATCGTGGCGTAGATTGATATCTTTAGAAAAAATATAGTTAAAATCCTTAAGTTAAACCTAATGAAATCATTAATTATTAAGAAAATCTTAGAAAGTATTATTTAAAAATATCTTTATTTTTTTGAATTAACAGAGTAACAATGAAATACACTAACGAATGCAATAAAAGAAGTATCCAATTTAACAAAAGATTATCTAAATTTGATGTATGAGCAGAAGAACCTTCAAAAGGCAAACTAATGGTTGTGCCATCAGGTAAAATAGGAGGAGGTGCAACCAAACCATTGACATCAACTATGATACTATAAGCTCCTACTGACCAACGACTTAACATTAACCAAGAAATAAATTTACTAATTCCCTCTACTTCAAACAACACTCCAGAAAAGATGATTTGAGGAATTAATAACAAAGGTAAAGCATTATTAGCCTGGCTTTCATTTTTCACTAAAGATGAAATCATTAATCCTAAATTCATTGAGGTAAATAGGGATAAAAAGGTTGTTATTCCTACTCCCAAAAACCAAGGAATGAGATCATTTTCTGGAGGTTGAAATCCAAGTAAAATAACTATTAACATTAATAATGTTTGGGCTAAACCTAAACCAGCTAAGACAATTATTTTGGAGAATAAATAAGGCAATAAACCTAAATTTACCAATCTTTCTCTCATATAGATAGCTGATTCTTTAATAATTTCTTGTAGAGAACTAGATAAACCAATCCAAATAGAAGAACTTGTAAAAACAAATAGTACTTTTAAAGCTAAAAGAGGAATATCACTAATAAAAGGATTTTGATTTTGGTTGACTAAAATAATTAAAGCTATGCCAATGGGAGCAGTTATAAGTGATAAAATTAAGTTAATCGGATCTCTTAAAGTGAGTTGGGAATATCTTTGAGTTAGAATTAATAATTGTCGGAAAAAAGATGGCTTTACTTGTTGTGGTTTTTGTTGTTGTTTTCCTAAATGATCTGTACTTAAACGTCGAGCAATAAAGTCTTGATAATAATGAGAATTGAGATATTTAGATGCTTGTTGTTCTACCGATTCTTGGTTTTCTAATTTAATATAAATATCTGCGAAATCTTCACTTTGTATTTGGAAAAATTTCATGGCTTCAGTAGGCAAACCAAAGTAACATAAATTCCCCCCAAAACCTAGAAAAACTAAACGATCGCAAAGAGTAATATTGCTAGTAGCATGGGTAACAATAATAATCGTCCGTCCTTGTTTAGCCAAATTTTGCAACAATTCCATCATTTTTTTATCCAAACCAGGATCTAGTCCAGAAGTTGGTTCATCAAGGAAAAACAATTTAGGATCTGCTAATAACTCTACCCCAATGCTAACCCTTTTTAATTGACCACCACTGAGATTTTTCACTAAAACATCTTGACGTTGAGACATCTCAATTTCTGTGAGGGTTTTGTTAACAATGGCTTCTAAATCAGCATCAGGAGGAAGTCTTAATTTAGCAGCATAGGTTAGTACTTCTCTAACTCTTAAATTTTTATGAACAATATCATTTTGAGGAACATAACCAATTTGGGTACGGTAAATATTAAAATTGGAACGAAGCTCTTCTCCATTGAGGTAAACTGTTCCGGATGTAGTAGGATTTATTCCTAATAAGGTTCCCATTAAAGTAGATTTTCCAGCACCGGAACCCCCCACTAAAGCTACAAATTGTCCAGGCTCTATTGGTAAAGAAATATTATTTAAAATTCGGATTTTTTTGCCTTGTTTATTAGTAACTTCTCTGATTAGGTTTTGAGCATCAAGGCGAATATTATCCCCTCGATCTGCTAAAATTAAAGAGTTATCTTGTAAAACTAGAAGATAAGGCCCAATATGTATTCGATCGCCATTGTTCAATCTGATAGAACCATTAACCTTACTCTCATTCACAAATACTCCATTAGTGCTTAAGTCCTTGAGAATATAACTACCCTTACCATCATGATCAATGATGGCGTGTCTACGAGAAACAGTTGGAGCATTTAATTGCAAATTAGCATTATTATCTCTCCCTAATAATACTGATTTATTCAATAAAGAAATAGAATTCTGTGATGTTTCATCTAAATTTTGATAATTATGAGGGTTTTCATTAGGGTTGTAGTAAGTAATAGTAGTTAGATTAGCTGGATTTTGACCAACATGAATTTCATCTCCATCTTTTAGCAAATATCCTTCATCAGGAAGAATTAACTTATTATTCACAAATAAACGATTTTTACTAGGACTTACAGCATTACCATCATAGATATAATAATTATTTTCGATAAATCTAAAAGAAGCTTGAACTCGACTAACTAAAGTCAAATTTTGAGGCAAGACTAAATCAGCAAATTGAGAATCTCTTCCTAAAACATGACTAGTTTTATTTAGTTCAAAATGAGGAAAAGTTTTTCCCTGACTGTTTACAACTATATATGGGTTATTCGCGAGAATAGTTTTATTATTAAATCCGCTATTCATAAACCAAATAGATAATGTTTAAAAATAAAATGATAATTGAAAGTATATCTTATTTAAGCCAAGAAAAATCAAAGATAGTTATTTTTAAGAAAAGGGATTATGTCAATTTTTTTTAAGAGTCTAACCATACTAGAGAAGATAAACTTAAAATAAGAAATTCGATCGCAGAATAGATAACAACACTAAAGAAGAACCATTTGTAACTCTTATGGGAAATATTCCAATCTCATCAACAGAAAGACTATCTAAGCTAGAAGGAATTAAAGAACGCAGTAATTTTTTACGCGAACCACTAGCTACAGAACTACAACAAGATACGACTCATTTTACATCAGATGGGGTACAAATACTCAAATTTCATGGTTCTTATCAGCAAGATAACCGAGATAACAGAGTAAAAGGACAAGAAAAAGATTACCAATTTATGTTGCGGACAAGGAATCCAGGGGGATTTATCCCACCACAACTTTTTCTTACTTTAGAACGCCTCAGCAATGAGTATGGCAATGAGACAATGCGGGTGACAACACGCCAAGGATTTCAGCTTCATGGCATCTTAAAGAAAAATCTCAAAGCCGTATTTGCTGCAATTATTAAAAATATGGGATCCACTTTAGGAGCCTGTGGTGATCTCAATCGCAATGTAATGGCTCCTCCTGCACCTTTTAAAAAGACAGCAGAATACCAATATGCTTGGGAATATGCTGATAAAATAGCTGACTTGCTCAAGCCTCAAACAGGAGCATATTATGATATTTGGTTGGATGGAGAAAAAGTAATTAGTGCAGAAGAGGCTCCAGAAGTAAAAGTTGCTCGTCAGGAAAATGGCAATCAAAATGGCAATAAAACTGTATTCTCTGGTGTTGAAGAGCCTATTTATGGGGAGACATATTTACCTCGTAAATTTAAAATTAGTATTACCGTTCCGGGGGATAACTCCATCGATGTCTATACCCATGATATTAGTTTAGTAGTGATTACTAATGAAATGGGGGATTTAGAAGGATTTAATATCTTAGCAGGGGGAGGTTTAGGGCGCACTCACAATCGAGACGAAACTTTCCCTCGTAAAGCTGATGAAATCGGTTATGTAGATAAAGAAGATATCTTTGAATTGGTAAAAGCAATTGTTTCTACTCAAAGGGATTATGGGAATCGTTTTAATCGCCGTCAAGCTAGGATGAAATATCTCCTCAATGATTGGGGAGTAGAGAAATTTAAAACTACAGTAGAAGGTTATTTAGGGAAAGAAATACAGCCTTTTAAGTCTTTACCTGATTGGATTTATCAAGATTATCTCGATTGGCACGAGCAAGGAGATGGTAAGCTCTTTTTAGGTATATCTGTGGAAAATGGCAGAATTCAAGATTTAGATCAGTTTAAATTAAAAACTGCACTTAAGGAAGTAATCGAGAAGTATGAGTTACCCATGCGTTTAACGGCTAATCATAATATTATTCTTTATGAAATTGAGCCTCAATGGAAAGATGAAATTAACTCCATTTTCCATAAGTATGGTGTGATTACTGATGTTAACAAAATCGATTCCTTTGTACGTTATTCCATGGCTTGCCCTTCTTTACCTACTTGTGGTTTGGCTATTACGGAATCAGAACGGGCTATCCCAGCAATTCTCGATCGTATTAAAGCTTTGCTGAAAAAATTGGGCATGGAAAAAGAAACTTTTGTGGTTCGTATGACCGGATGTCCCAATGGTTGTGCTCGCCCTTATATGGCAGAGTTGGGGTTTGTGGGAAGTTTACCAGAAACTTATCAAATTTGGTTGGGGGGTTCACCAAATCAAACCAGAGTGGCTCAAGCTTATACAAATAAGTTAAAGATCGCAGAACTGGAAACTTTTTTAGAGCCTATTTTTGTCTTCTTTCGGGAAAAAAGGGAATCAGAAAAGGAAAGTTTTGGGGATTTCTGTCATCGTGTAGGATTTGATGCTATTCGAGAATGGTCAGATAATTATCAAAGTGAACCTCAAAAATCTCAAAAGACAGCAAGTAGTGGTCAAGGTAGAAAAAGTCAACACCGAGTAGGCATTAAAGATGACCTCTTTAAACGTCTAAAAGCAATTTCTTTGGAAGAAAAAAAGCCAATGAATCACATAGTGGCAGAAGCTTTAGAAGCTTATTTTGCTAACTTAGAATAAATTTGTTTGGTAATGGTAGTAAAATAATAGTAAAATAGTGACATAATTGAGCTAGATATAAATTAATTTTAACTACCGCTACCATTTAGGTTATTTTGTTTTGATAATTCTAGATATTAAATAGGGAGAATGGGAGATGGTTTTTTGAGAATGATTTATGGTGATGATGGGAATGGGAGATGGTTTCTCTCGATATGTTTATGGTGATGATAGGAATGGGAAGAATGGGAAGAATGGGAAGAAATTACTTATTACTTAAATCTTGGATGAGGAGAATGGGTGAATGGATAAATGAGTGAATCAAGTATATATTCTAAACATTTAACATTTAATTTAATCACCAATATGAAATACTAAAGTAATATTATTAATATTAAAACTATTAATTAACAATGGAATGAATTATAAACCTCGTAAACGTTTTGCCCAGCATTGGCTCAAAAGTGATAAGGCATTGAATAATATTGTGGAAGCAGCATCTCTAACAAATGAAGATCGCCTTTTAGAAATTGGCCCAGGCACAGGGGTTTTAACTCGTCGTCTCTTACCCATAGTGGAATCATTGGTGGCTGTAGAAATCGATCGGGATTTATGTAAGAAATTGGTCAAAAGTTTGGGAGAAAAAGACAATTTTTTATTGCTACAAGGAGATATATTATCGATTGATTTAGAAGCAAATCTTACTAGTTTTAAAAAGTTTCAAAATCCTAATAAAATAGTGGCAAATATTCCTTATAATATCACAGGCCCAATTCTACAAAGATTTCTAGGTACAATCAGTCAACCCACAAAAGATAAGTACGATTTAATTGTTTTATTGCTTCAAAAAGAAGTTGCTCATCGTCTAACAGCTAAACCAAATAGTAAAGCTTTTGGTGCTTTATCAGTGCGAATACAATATTTAGCTATGACAGAATTTATTTGCGATGTGCCGGCAATAGCTTTTTATCCTCCCCCTAAAGTGGATTCGGCTGTGGTGCGTCTTTTCCCTAGAGTTATTGATACTCCAGTGGATAATCCTAAAGTTTTAGACACTTTGTTAAAATTGGGTTTTGCTAATCGCAGGAAAATGTTAAAAAATAATTTAAAAAGTTTGATGGATGTCGATCTTCTTACACAATTACTATCAGAATTAGATCTCAATCCTCAAGCTAGAGCGGAAAATTTGAGTTTAGAAAATTGGATTTCTTTTAGTAATTTATTTGTTAAAACTCAATCTATTTCTTCAGTTTAAATTTCAATGGATTTATCAATTTCAAAAATTAAATATCAGAAAATTTCAAAGCAAAGATCAAAGATTAAATAATCAAAAATTTAATATTAATAATATATGCGTTCTTATTCTCTTATTGCTCCTGGAAAAATAAATCTCTATCTCGAAATAATAGGCGATCGACCTGATGGCTATCACCAATTGGTAATGATTTTACAAAGTATTGAATTAGCAGATAAAATAGAATTACGTCCTAATGGAACAGATTCAATTCGAGTTTATTGTAATAATCCACAAGTGCCTTCAGATGAAACTAATTTAGCCTATAAAGCTGCTAAGTTAATGCAACAACAATTCCCCGAAATAGCTGCTAATTACGGCGGCATTGATATTACCATTGATAAACAAATTCCCGTAGCCGCTGGTTTGGCAGGAGGATCAACTGATGGCGCGGCAGTTTTGGTGGGGATAGATTTAATGTGGGATTTAGGTTTGACTAAGCCAGAGTTAGAGACTTTAGCTGCTCAGTTAGGTTCTGATATTCCTTTTTGTGTCAGAGGGGGCACTGCCATTGCAACTGGGAGAGGTGAGATTTTAGAGTCTATTCAAAATCTAGATGATATTTGGGTGGTTTTAGCTAAATACCGTAATCTTTCTGTTTCTACTGGTTGGGCCTATCAAACTTATCGACAAAAATTTGAGGATGATTATATAAAAGAAGAAAATGAATTCCAAAATCGTCATCAAGAAATACATTCTGGTCCTTTAGTGAAGGCAATAATAGATCAAAATCATCAAAAGATTGGTAATTTATTATATAATGATTTAGAAAAAGTGGTTTTACCAGAACATCCTCAAGTAAATGAATTACGTTCAGCTTTGATAAATACTGGAGGTTTAGGTACGATGATGTCTGGTTCGGGTCCTACTGTCTTTTGTCTTTGTGAATCTAAGGCTCAAGCAGAGGAAATTAAGCATAAAGTTCAAGATTTAATGGCTAATCCTGAATTGGATTTTTGGATAACTAAGTTATCTAGTAATGGTATTCAAGTTGCAGAGTCTTCTTGATTTATGTTTTAAAGCTTAAATTGTTCAAGTTAGTCCAAGTTAGTTCATATTTATTAGGGAAATTTTTACTATTATTAGGAGGTTTTATGAGCGAGATTAATTCTACAAAAACAACTACGAAAGATTTGGATTCTAAAAAAGTTACTCCTTTAAAGTGTTTGATGGGTGCTGCTTTATCGGGGGTGCTAGGTTTTGGTCTCTATTTGATGACTTCTTCCATTGCTCAAACTTTTGCCGCTAAGCCGGTTACTTCTAGCAATCCTATTATTATTAATATGTCTGTGGCAGTGAGAACGATCGTTGTAGGAATGACGGCTTTGGGAACGGGTGTTTTTAGCTTTGTTGCCCTTGGTTTGATTGCTTTGGGCATTCAGGTTTTAATTCAAGGTTTGAGGAAAAATTCTGTTTCTTCTTGAGATAAGTAAAATTTAGAAATATAAACAGGATGTCAAAAACTGTTACAAATAGTAGCGTAAAAACTTCGTTATAGCGTAATCTAAAGAACTGTTAAGAAAATAAAGCAAATAAATAGAAATCTACTTAAATTAATATGACTTCAACTGCCCCCCACAAAAAAGCCAAAGCACTTAAACCTAATAGCCAACCTCCAGCAAAAGCCCTTTGTAGTGAATGTGGTTTATGCGATACCTACTACATTCATTATGTTAAAGAAGCCTGTGCTTTTCTCAATCAACAAATACCCCAATTAGAAACTCAAACCCATGGCAGAAGCCGAAATCTCGATAATGACGATGATGTGTATTTTGGTGTGCATCAGAAGATGATGGCGGCTAAGAAAAAACAACCCATCGAAGGTGCGCAATGGACAGGAATTGTGAGTACTATTGCTTGTGAAATGCTCGATCGAAATCTGGTAGAAGGAGTCATTTGTGTTCAAAATACCAAAGAAGATCGTTTTCAACCCATGCCAGTAATTGCCACCACTAAAGAGGAAGTATTAGCCGCAAGGGTAAATAAACCGACTTTATCTCCTAATCTCTCAGTTTTAGAGCAAGTGGAAAAATCAGGGATGAAAAGATTGTTGGTAATTGGAGTAGGTTGTCAAATTCAAGCATTGCGGGCCGTTGAAAAACAATTAGGCTTGGAAAAGCTTTATGTTTTAGGCACTCCTTGTGTTGATAATGTGACTCGCGCTGGTTTACAGAAGTTTTTGGAAACTACGAGTAATTCTCCTGATACAGTTGTCCATTATGAATTCATGCAGGATTTTAGGATTCATTTTAAACATGAAGATGGCAGGATCGAAAAAGTACCTTTTTTTGGTTTGAAAACTAATCAACTTAAAGATGTTTTTGCTCCTTCTTGTATGAGTTGTTTTGATTATGTTAATTCTTTAGCCGATTTAGTAGTTGGTTACATGGGTGCGCCTTTTGGTTGGCAATGGATTGTGGTACGAAATTCTTTGGGTGAGGAAATGTTGGATTTAGTTGGGGATTTATTGGATACTCAACCGGTGAATTCTTCTGGCGATCGTCACCAAGCGGTACAACAAGGAATTCCTGCTTATGATAAAGGAGTTACTTTACCCATGTGGGCTGCGAAGTTAATGGGTGTTGTAATCGACAAAATCGGACCAACGGGATTAGAATATGCTCGTTTTTCCATAGATTCTCATTTTACTCGTAACTATTTGTACGTTAAACGCAATTATCCTAATAAATTAGAAAATCATGTGCCTAGTTTTGCCAAGAAAATTGTTGGACAATATAAGTTACCTGATTAAGCATTAACAATTTTTTTTCCCAAAGTATTTTTTAAAAGCTAGTTTTTTATACTATGAATATTAAATTAGCTAAATTTATTTTCTAAATCTTGATATTTAGGGAGTTCAATAATTTCTTTAAATTCTGGAAAGGTAAGAGAATCTGGATAATTAGGAGTATTACCATGTTCTTTTAAATAACGTAAATCATTCATCATTGCTTGAGTAGCAGCAAATAATCCAGAAAGGGGATGTACCACTATTTTGTAACCTAATTCTTCTAACTTTTTTGGTGGCAGAATAGGGGTTTTTCCTCCTTGAATGGAGTTAGCTAAAAGATATGTGTTAGGAAAAGCTAAGGCAATGGTTTCTAATTCTTCAACTGATTGAGGAGCTTCGATAAAAATTATATCCGCTCCTGCTTCTAAATATGCTTTACCACGATTTATTGCTTCATCTAAACCTAAAGGTGCTCTTGCATCCGTTCTAGCAATGATAATTAAACCACTTTCTCCTCGTGCATGAATAGCAGCTTTGATTTTTTGAACGTGAGCATCTGTTGGAATTACTCTTTTATTTTCAAAATGCCCGCATTTTTTAGGCAATTCTTGATCTTCTAAGAGAATTCCTGCCATCCCTTGTCTAACGGCATCTGTTACTGTGCGAATTACATTGAGAGGATTACCATAACCAGTATCTAAATCAGCAATTAGAGGAATGTTGATAGATTGGGCGATTTTACCTGTAATTGTGAGGATTTCTGTAGCAGTTATTAAGCCATAATCTGGTAAACCAAGGTTTGAGGCTGATATGCCAAAGCCGCTAGTAAATACTGCTTCAAAGCCTATTTGTTGGGCTAATTTCCCTCCTATGCAATCATAAATTCCGGGAAGTACTTTAATTCCTGGTTTAGATAGTATTTGTCTAAGTTTTTGACTAGGGTACATTAATATTAGTGATTTTTTTAGCTAGATTTTTTTTTATCTATCATAACATATATAGAATTCCATAAGAAGTAAACACTAATACCAAGAAAGTCTTTATTAATGATAGAGTTAAAATTGCCTAATTTTAGGATAATTAAAAAGAACTTTTTTCCTTAATATCATTATCAAAATATACTTCAATATCATTATCAAAATATACTTCCCATTCTCCCCATTCCTCCCATTCTCCCCATTCCTCCCATTCCCCCCATTCTCCACGAAGGTGTCTATCACTATTAAAGAAAAACCATATAACTAAGGAAAGATATTCAATGGATGTAGAATTTTATATTCGTCGTTATATTTTTTGATTAGATAATTACTTCAATGGTTATTGGAGGTTAATAGTTAACTGTTTTGGATAGGTTATAATAGAGAAAATTTAACGAATAAATGTTATTATGACTATTAGTTCAAAAAAACTTGAAACAGAAATTATTTATCCCGATTCAGATGGTGCACCAGTGGCAGAAAGTGATCCTACCAGAAAGTACTTATTTTATGCAGTAGATACTTTAAGTACGTATTTTGAAACAAGAAAAGATGTTTATGTATCTGGTAATTTATTTATTTATTATAAAAAAGGCGTACCAAGTGCAGTATTAGCTCCGGATGTTTTTGTTATTTTTGGGGTAGAAAACAAAGAAAGAATGAGTTATAAGGCTTGGGAAGAAAATAATAAATTACCCAATTTTATTTTAGAAATCACTTCTAAAACAACACAAGAAAATGATGAATTAGATAAACCAGTTAAATACGCTTATTTGGGGGTAAAAGAATATTTTCAATATGATCCTACTGGAGATTATCTAAAAGAGCAATTAAAAGGTTCTCGTTTGATTGATGGAAGATATCAACCAATTGAAATTAAACACTTAGAAAATGATATTATCTCCATTCCTTCTGAAGTTTTGGGTTTAGATTTGCGCTTAATGGATAAAGAATTAAGATTTTTTGAGCCAACAACTAATCGAAAACTTTTAAGCTATAAGGAGATGAAACTAGCAAAACAACAGGTGGAATTAGAAAAACAACAGGTGGAATTAGAAAAACAACAAGCGGAGTTAGAAAAACAACAGGCCCAACAAGCCTTATTAGATGCTATTCCTCGGATGAATGCTTTAGGTTTGAATCCAACTCAAATAGCAGCGGCTTTGAATTTGCCTTTAGATTTGGTGAGGGAAAATTTATCTTAATTCAAGCTATGATTAAATTAGGATAAAAAATTAATACAATAGTGTAATACAATATTAGTTTAACTTTATAAACTGTCAAAAAACACTATTATCTCACTAACTCTAAGGTCTAACTGTGCTAAATTAGGATTAGTAGAAGGAAAAAGAGTATCCCCAGAAACAGAATTTATTGCTTGTGAATTTTTAGATCTTGCTTTATCAGAAGGTTGAACCCTAATTATAAGATTATTTTGATATTTTTCCAAAGGTGTACCATTTAAATCCAAAGTTCCACCATAATCCCAACCAAAACCAAACAGATTAAATTCCCCTAATTTTTCTTGCAAATTACTCCATCTAGTGCCAACATGAATCTCTTCTGGTAGATGCCAAAGGATACTGAAGTCACGAATATGATCTATTTTAGTCTTTTCTTCATTTTTCCAAACAACTGTGAATGTATTTTCTGGACTTATTTCTACTTTTGTTCCAGATGCTGTTTCTCCTTCTCCTAATAAAACTTGTATATCTGTTATTTTTACTAGATTTGGTGGAAACAAGTTAACTAAATCAATACGACTAGTATTGCCTGTTATATCGCCTACTTGCTTTCCTGGAATTATCAAGTTAGTTTCACTTTGTTTTTTAGATAGCATAATATTTGACTCAATCTTTTCATCTGAATTTTTTTGTGTAGCATTTGGAGTATCTATGGAAGGATTGTATTGCCCACAACCTGTTAATACTATAATTGTTATTATATATAGAGATCTCATTTTTAGCTTATATAGAAAACTATTGACGTTAATAAATTGATTATACTTTATACTTTAGTTGACTTTTTAAATAATAAATATTTCGTTATAATTACTTCCATTCATCATCATCATCGTAACTATCATGAGTTTCCAACCAATCCAACCATTCATCCTCCACCTCAGAAGAATCACTCATAACTCCATCATCCCAATCATCAACAGGTAAATTCCCATCATATTCTTCCTGCAAAGGCTCAACCACACGAGCGATGGCATCTTGAATAAAAGCCTTCACAAACTCATCCTTGCGAGTCAACTTAAACTGACGTTGTACTACTTCAGTAATGCCTCCGTCACCCCAATCTCGATCGTGGCTAAAATACTCAATAAAACTTCTTCCAGCGATACGAGTGAGATAAGCCGCACTAACAGCTTGAATCACCTTCCCAACAGCATAAGTAGCGATATGAAACTGTAAAGCCTTAGCAATCAAATCCACCGCGCCTTTAACCACACCCAAACTCACCAAAGTTTTACCCAAAGACAAAGCCAAATCCCTACCATTTTCCTGATTCAACTCACAACCATAAACCTTGCCAATTTCCACCACCATTTGGGCATTAACCGCCGCAGCAGCTAACATATCCACCACCGGCAAAGGCGTAACCGCAATTACCCCCGCGCCTACCCATTGATACCGACTAATAATCTTATCTGCCTCTTTACGCTGTTGCTTGTCAATTAACTGCCTTGCCTCTTCCCCCAAACGTTGGGATTGTAAAAGAATATTATCCGCCAATAAATCATCCCCTTCCGCGCGAATCACTCCAGCCAAACGCTTAATTAAAGGGTAAATTTCCGGTGATGGTTGAATAATTTCCCCAGCAGAAAACTCCACGGGTTGGGGATTAGCCGCCACAGGAATGACATCTTCCCCAGAAATAATACCTCTAACCCTTTGCCTTAATATCTCCAGAATTTCTTCCTTATCCTCATCAGTGTAAACATCAGTTTTGTTAAAAACTAAGATACTGCGTTTGCCAATTTCTGCTAAAGTTCTTAAAGGCTCGTATTCTGACTGTAGTAAATCGTTATCCACCACAAATAACAACAAATCCGCTTTCGTTGCCAAATCCGCCGCTAATTGCTGTCTTTCGCTACCCATTTCCCCTGCTTCTAAAATTCCTGGAGTATCTGTTATCAAAATCTCTCTAGATAATCCCTGTAATTTGAGACGATAAGTTTGCCCTACTTGAGTAGTACCCATCGTAGCATTAATTTCTCCCACAGTTTCTCCTATCAAAGCATTAACTAAAGACGTTTTCCCTGCAGAACCAGTACCAAATACTACAACTCGTAACTCTTTTCTAATTAAATTTTGTTCAATTTCTTTAGATTTATTTAACAATGCTGTTTGTGCTACTTTATCCTCGATTTGGGATAATTGTTTACGCACAGCTAAAATATTCGTAGATGCTGCTTCTGATTTTTCAGCAGGAATTCTGATGGATTTACGAGAGGAAGATTTCCTTCTTTTGCTAGGATTGTCATTAAATCCGGCATAATAGTAGAAAAATACGCAAATTAGTACTATCATCACTACTATTATCAGAAATACTAGCAAATTGGCTAATAAAGGACTAGTCCAAGCGATTTGAGTATACAAGTTATAAATTGCCGCTACTAGCCATAGCATTAATCCGATAACGATACTGATTCCAATTATTAAGGTTATTAGGCGAGATAATGGCATGGTTTATATTTTTTACCAAGGAATACCACAAGCAAGGGAGACTTCCAAGAGAATTATTAGAGGATTTTGATAAATTTAATCTAATTACGATCGTGTTAGTTATATTATACAATAAAATGCCAAATGCTATTGGCTTGAGTAATTCTAGCAAAGCTAATGGTAAGGTAAAAGGTTATTAAATTTAAGAGGGTTTTATTATTATGGGTTTATTTGATGTAATTCGAGGTGCTATTGACGATCCAGAAAAGGAAGCCAATACCAATCAAATCGGGGGAATTCTCGATACCATTCAACAACTTAGTAGTGAAAAAGAGGCTCCACCTACTGCCATCGAATCTGCTATGTCTATTGTAGGTAAATATGTTAAAC
Organism: Prochloraceae cyanobacterium PL24a_bin.78; assembly: GCA_028281945.1. GTDB lineage: Bacteria > Cyanobacteriota > Cyanobacteriia > Cyanobacteriales > JANQIW01 > JANQIW01. The sequence goes on along the minus strand of JANQIW010000045.1, from coordinate 22,708 downwards.
CTGCTTTAAAGCAAAAACAAGAGGAAGAAGGAGAAGAAAAAGTACAAAGTATTATCAATCAATTTGGTGGCACCCAAGCTAGCGAAATGGTGGTAAATATGCTTTTTAGCAATCCTGCTATTAAAAATACCATTGCTCAAGAAATATCTCAAAAAACTGGATTACCTGAATTTGCCGTTATGCCAATGATTCCCAAGTTGGTTCCTATGGTACTGGATTTACTTAAATCTGGCAACGATCCTAATAAGAATGCTTTGGCTTCTAATCCTGTTGCCAAGAAATTTTTAGATGCTGATGGAGATGGTGACATCGATATGTGGGATGCTTTACAAATGGCTAAAGGTTATATGGGAAAATAATTACGTAATAAAGTAATAGATAATATCTAATAAATAATATTTGATTAAGTAATAAGTTTATTGCTTTCTCTTTATTTTAGTAAAAAATTTGTTTTTTTATTTCTGATATATTTTTCTTATTACTTAAAGTCATAACTATATGGTCTTTACAATAAGAAATATGTAATTTGAGCACCAAAAATTTCTTATTATTCATTTCTATTTGTCTTGGTTAAAACTCCTGCTTAATCAATTCAAACTGAGTACAATTAGGGCCAATAACATTTCCAGTAATTTTTTCTTGAGATGGATAAACATCTCCAATTAAATCAACAGTTTCATAACCAGAAGGTTGATTCACCCAGTTTGTAGCTCTCAACTGTAAAATATTAGGTATGCTAGGGGGATCAAAAACTTCTAAAGCTCCTTCCATTCTAAATACACCATCTGGAAGACTTTCATTAATGTTATCCTCATAAAATGAAAAAATAGCTTCAATATTAGTAGCACTTTCTGCTTCAATCACTAATCTAAGATTAGTTAATTCCTCACCACAAATATAGGAACCCTCCCAAGTGCCATTTAAAAATGCTACTGAAGAAAATTCATGACTTTGTGCCAATATAGTAGGTTGACTTTGATATATTGACATAGCCTCTAAGAAGACGAAACTCGCAAGAATTGTAGAAGAGAATTTTGTCATTATAGTCCTTTAGATTTCTAACTTATTTAATAATCTATAATTTTATACAGGGAAGTTTTTTAGTCTGATGATCTAAATATTTATTATATCTTATCTTTCTAGCCTTAATTGATGATTATTCCATTTATTTTAAGAAGAATTGATTTTGATTAAATATTTAATTATAGTTTTACTTTTTTATTAAAATTTATTAAGAAGAGAGATTTTTTGATTAGAGAATAAGGTAGATTGTTCTTTTTTCATTTTACCAAAATCAAATCCTGAGTATCCGTTATTTTGTTAATAAATTGATATTTTTTTGGGAACAAAGTTAATACATCCACCGTCTGGTTATCTAGGATTGAAAAGAGAATCTCTTAAATTAATTTAAGAGAAATAGTGCTATGAAAACCAAACAAACAAAGACTTTAAAGTCTATTTTAGCTAAAACAGTCATTGCATTGGGTACATTTTGCAATGAATACACTTTGAATTGAGTATTTATTATTCGAGATGTAGTTACAGTCCTTTGGTATTTTCTTATTTATAGAAGGATATTTTGATAACAAGACATATCTAATCCCTAACTTTCTTTATTTTAATTTTCATTAATCTCTAAATTACTTGTTAAAATTCTCGCTTAATCACTTCAAACCTAGTACAACCACGGCCAATAACATTTCCAGTAATTTTTCGTTGAGATGGAGAAACATCCCCAATTAAATTAACAGTTACATAGCCAGAAGGTTGATTAACCCAGTTTGTAGCTCTCAAATCTAAAATATCAGGAATTCCTGGATTATCAAATACTTCTAATGTACCTTCCATTCTAAATTGACCCAATGGAACACCTTGATTAAGAGAATGTTCATAAAATAAAAAAATAGCATCAATATTTGTAGTGCTTTTTGCTTCGATGGTCAACCTAAGGTTAGTTATTCCTTGACCACAAATATAATGGCCTTCCCAGACACCATTTAAAAATGCTACTCGTGACAATCGATTTACTTGTGCCAATGCAGTAGGCTGAATTGGAGGTAGTGAAATTGTCCCTAAAATGATACAGCTACTAAGAATCGTAGAAGAGATTTTGTTCATTATACTTCTTATAGTTACAATATAGTTATCTGAGAACTTTTCTAAGTTTCATTATCTTAAAATTTATTATATCTTATTTTTTTTTGGGGGAACAAAGTTAATACATCCACCGTCTGGTTATCTAGGATTGAAATGAGAATCTCTTTAATTAATTTAAGAGAAATAGTGCTATGAAAACCAAACAAACAAAGACTTTAAAGTCTATTTTAGCTAAAACAGTCATTGCATTGGGTACATTTTGTGCTACCTTTAGTGTGTTAGATACATCCCAAGTTGAAGCCCAATCTTCTCGCAGATATAACAATCGTCATCGATTTTCTACTAATATCTATCGTTGTTATCATCCACGTCATGAACCCAGAGGTTTATTTATCTGTGATTTCGAAGTTCACGATCGACGTTTTGATCGTTATCGAGATTACACTTATAGAATTTATTGCCCGAAACAAATTGTCAGAAATATATCCAACGGGCGTAGAAGCCAAGTAAGAAAAGATTATCTAGAAGATGAGTACAACTTTAACGGAGCATTTGTCATCCGAAGAGTTGTAAGAGAAGCTTGCCATTCTCGCAAATTCCGGTAGAATTTAAGTTAACTTAACTAGTGAAATCGTTTTTGATAAATAAAGGGGGAAAAGAAAAATTAATTTTTGTCAGATTATTTTATTTTTCTCTTCTCTCAATTTTCTCTACCAAAGTAAGTTTTTGATTCAATTGATAAAATTCAGAAAAAATCTAAAACTATAATTTAAACTAAAATCCAAAATTATATTTCAAGTTAATTTCTAAAATCTAATTACCAGATGTAACTTGAGCTTCCTCATTTATTTGAAGCATTCTTTCCTTATCTTTTCTACGTTTCTTCGCGTACAACTGAATAGATGCCAACATTACTATAACCAAAGCCACAACTAACCAAGTAGTCAAATCTAAAGGTAAATTATTTTTAAATACAGCCAATAAAACAATTACTACCAATAATAAAGTTGGAGCTTCATTGAGGAGGCGAAATTGTTGACCACTCCAATTACATTCATCTTTTTCTAACTGCTTCATAATGTATCCACAGTAAAAATGATAACCTAATAACAAGACTACAAATGTCAATTTAATATGCAACCAACCAGATTTCATAATTTCAGGCTCAGTGGAAATTAAACCAATAGCCATTGCCACAGTTACAATCATCCCAGGAGTAGTAATAATATTATAGAGACGTTTTTCCATAATCTCATATTGCTTTTTGAGAATACTTTGGGCAGGTTCCTCTTGTTGATTAGCTTCAGCATGATAAACAAACAGACGCACTAAGTAAAATAACCCCGCAAACCAAACCACAATACCAATAAGATGAAATGCTTTATACCAATAATAAGCCATAATTTTTACTAATCTATTTACACCGTTTTACATCGTTTTTTAGTATAACAATCAGCCTTTAGCAATTAATCAAAATAGATCTTAATTATTATTAAAAGCTTCAGCATCACCCCAATTTTCCTCAAATTTGTGACCAGAAAAAATTATTTCATCAGAATTAGCAAGAGTAGTTTTTCCATCTACCCCAACTGAAAAAACAGGCCAAATATCTTCTCCCAAATTTCCAACTCTAAATAATACTTCATCAGGATTAATATCATTCCAACCTAATAAAATAGCATTAGTATATTCCATTATGTTTGGTATGTTTGGGGCAATAGTAAAAGTTTGATTTCTTTGGCGATCCCAAATTGCAGCATAATCTGAAGCATCGGAAGTATTAAAGAAACCTTCAAACTGTCTAGCCAAAAGAAGATTCCCATTTTCAGACCAAGATGCAGGTATTAAAATAGCAATAGCTCCCGGTATTTCTTTGTCTTCATCAATGGCTTCTGCGAGAGGAGAAGTAGCATGAATGGTTTGTAACTCCCCTGTCTCTAAATTTTCCAGAAACATTTTACTAGTTATCTTGCAACGAAATAATTGGGGTTGAGCTAACATCGTGATCCTAGTATATGTAGCAAATTTTCCATCTGGAGATATTAAAAAAGGAGTTCGATAATAATTAATATTTGATAGTTTTCCTTCTTGAAATTCACTATAAGTATTGAGAATCCAATTCCAAGGAAGAGGATATGAACTATTTAGTGGATCTTCAGAATCTTGTGATGGTTTGATTTCTGAATTTGACTTATATTCTAAAGATGTTTTATGATGCCTGTTGCTTGTAGTTTGAGTTAATTTTTGAGGTTTATTTGCCATTTGAGCTTTAACTACATTTGGTGAAATAAGCAATAATGTACTTAAAATTAAAATTAGAAATAGTTTATCATGGGAAAATCGGAAACAAAATAATTTTGACTGCATTTTTTTAATCCTTAATCCATAGTATAGTGTTCCGGAAGCAACTTTTTTGTTTAATAATAGAATTTTTGTTGATTTTTTAGATAAAATTTTAACCTATGTACTATCTAAAAATTGTTTTTTAATATAAATACAGCAATAAATATGATTCAAAAAATTAAAAATAAAAACTTTTACTAATTATTATTTATTAATTGCTATAGTTCTTTTTGCTTTCCCGAATATATTTTACTATATTATACCATTTTCAATTCCTTAGTTCAAGAAATATTATAAAATATGAATTTTTTTGAAAAACTGAACAATGCTATTGCTATAAATCAAAGTTTATTAATTGTAGGATTGGATCCAAATCCAGAAATGATGCCTCATGATATTAGGATTAATGATACTAAAAATCCTAACAAAATAGACATTAATCTAGACATTAATCTAGATCTTAATAGTACTAAAAAATGGCTAGTTCAAATCATCAAACAAACTTCAGATTTAGTATGTGCTTATAAACCAACCTTGGGTTTTTATCAAGCTTTAGGAGCAAAAGGAATAGAGTTATTACGAGAGATTATCGAAGTTATTCCTGAAGAGATTCCTATTATTTTAGATGCTAAGCATGGAGATTTAAATACTAGCAGAATTTTAGCCAAAACTTTTTTTCAACAATGGCAAATAGATGCAATTACTATTAATCCTTATGCCGGCCAAGAAGTAGCTATTCCTTTTCTAATCCATCCTGACAGAGGAGTTTTTGTTCTTTGTCATACTTCTAATCCTGATGCAATTGTTTTACAAAAATATCCTAATGCTGATAATCCTTTTTATCTACAAGTTGTTAAGGAAGTTAAATCTTGGGGAACACCAGAAAATTTATTTTTAGAAGTAGGTACTTCTAGCCCAGAGATTATAGGAAAAATTCGATCTCTTGCTCCTGAGAGAACAATTTTGATTAGAAGTATTTGGGGAGAAAATAATAATATTGAAAGGATTTTAAAATTTGGATTAGATAAAAATGGACAAGGTTTATTAATCCCAATACCTCAAGATTTATTAGCAAAACAAGATTTCACTAGTGATATTAAATCTCTCAAAGAAGAAGTAAATACCATCAGAAATCAAGTTATTCAACAAGGGTGTAGTTGTCAATTATGGATGCCAGATGTTTGTTTTCTTAATAAGCATTCCCATCAAGATTTAATTTTACAAATTTATGATTTAGGTTGTATTTTGTTCGGAGAATATCTTCAAGCTTCAGGAGCGACTTTTTCTTACTATATTGATTTGCGCAAAATTATTTCTAATCCCCAAGTATTTCATCAAGTATTAATTGCTTACGAAAGTATTTTAAAACCCTTAGAATTTGATAGAATAGCAGGTATTCCCTATGGTTCTTTGCCAACAGCTACTGGATTATCATTAAATATTAACTGTCCTATGATTTATCCTCGTAAAGAAGTAAAAGCTCATGGCACTCAGCGTTTAATTGAAGGGCATTTTAATCCAGGAGAAAAAGTAGTTGTAATTGATGATATTATTATCAGTGGTAATAGTGTTATGAAAGGAATCGATAAGTTAAAATCTGCTGGTTTAAAAGTAGAAGATATAGTGGTATTTATTAGTCATGAAGATGGAGTAGAGAAAAGAGTAGAAGAAAATGGTTATAAATTGCATTCGGTTTTAACAATTTCTGATATTAATTCAACTCTATTTGAAGCAGGAAAAATTAATGAAGAACAATTTTTATGTTTATCAAAAAATCATTAATTGGCAACCAAATTATAATAATTATAGAGTTAAGAATACTATTTTGTGTTGATTAATAATAGAGTTAAATTTTCCTAAATTTTACCATAATTAAGAAAAACTTTTTCCTTAATCTCAGCCTCAAAACTTACTTCCCACTCCTCCCATTCCTCCCATTCCTCCCATTCCTCCCATTCCTCCCATTCCTCCCATTCTTCCCATTCCTCCCACTCTCCCTATCTCCCCATCTCCCCATCTCCCCATCTCCCCATCTCCCTATCTCCTCATCTCCCTATCTCCCACGAGGTGTCTAAGAAATCATATTAAGTGCAATTAGTTAGGCAAAAGACTAATGGCTTCTAAATCCTGCTCTTGATCGATAAATTCTTGTACTTGTGAGCGATATTTTTTAAGAGTTCGATCGACCCAATCCCGCTCTTCACTATTAGCATAGATATGTACTAAAGGTTCTCCAGCATCTGGTAAAATCAAAACCCAATTATCAGTATGACAGTCAATAATTTTCACCCCATCAATCAATTCCAAATTTTCGGGGGGATGATTTTCTATTAAATAACGCATTAATCCTCCTTTAACTGTCCAAGGGCAACGCATAGTATAAGATTTATGATAGACTTTAGTAACTTCTCCTTTAATTTGAGCAAGGGATCGCTCTTGAATAGTTAACATTTCAATTAATTTAGCAATACTAAACATAGCATCAAATCCCGGATGTAGTTGAGGGAAAATAAAGCCCATATCTCCACTTCCAGCTAATACCACATTATGATGTTGAGAACTTTCCATTAAGGCAGCAGGATTAGCCTTAGTTCTAATTACTTTTCCATCATGACGACGGGCTATTTGTTCAACTGCCGAGGAAGCATTAACTGGTACAACAACAGTGCTTCTTGGATGAGCCGTCATAATTGTATTTACCATTAAAGCGGTTAATTCTTCCCCACGAATGGGAATTCCTGCTTCATCTACTAGGATAAATTGCTCTCCATTGGCTGAAACTTGTACTCCTAAATTCGCTTTTAAAGCTTCTACTACATGACCTAATTGGGCTAATAGGCTTTCTTTCTCTTGAGTTGCAAGTGATTTTTGGTGTAAACTTGCATTCAGAACCACCGCATCACAACCAAATTGGGCTAATAATTGTGGTAAAATCGCCCCTGAAACAGCGTAGACATAATCTATTACTACTTTTGCACCGCTATGACGAATGGCTTCTACATTGAGGTGATTTTTAAAACTTTTGCTATATGTATCTAAAATTTCTGAAGGATAAGACATATTACCGATGTCTAATATTGATACTCGACGGAGATCTTCTTTAAAATAAGCTCCTTCAATTTTCTTTTCTTGAGCTTTGGTAATATTGATTCCTAGAGGATTAAAGAATTCGATTAAAATATAATCTGGACGATCAGGATCTAAACGGACATGAACTCCTCCTGCTACCTCCAACTTGGATACCATGGTACGAGAAATTGGGATAGCGGTTGCCTCTAGGTTTTGAATGTCAATGCCTACAGACATCAAACCTGCAATTAAAGAACGTGTCACCATGCGAGAGACATTGCGTTGATCTCTGGAGACAGCTACATAAGATCCTCGTTTTAAACTAGAGCCATAAGATGCTCCTAATTTTACAGCAAATTCCGGAGTGATATCAATATTTGCTAATCCTGAAACTCCTCGTTGGCCAAAGAGATTTCTTTGAGCAATATTCCCCCAAATTAGATTAATATTCAAAATTGCTCCAGCTTCAACTTTTTTGTTAGGCCATACTCTAACTCTAGAGCTAATTTGTGCTTCTTCTCCAACGCTAGAAAGTGTTCCGATTACGGCTGATTCTAAAACTTGAGCACGTCTGTCAACACGGGTTCCTCTGGCAATAATACAAGCATTGAGGTTGGCTTCCTCTCCTACTGTTACCCCATTCCAAATAATCGATCGAATCAAATGGGCATCGGGATTAATAGTGACATTATCTCCGATTACTGTTCCCGGTTCTATTTTCACTCTAGAACTAATTCTACAGTTATTGCCGATTAATACTGGTGCTTCTATTTTTGCTGTGGGTGAAATATATGTATTTTCGCCTATCCACATTTGAGGAGATTTTTCTTGATAGCCAAACTCCATTTTTACTTTACCTTGGAGGGCATCATATTGTGCTTCTCGATATGCTTCTAAATGTCCTACATCACACCAATATCCTTCGGCTATATAACCATACATTGGTTCATTGTTTTCTAAAAGCATGGGGAAAAGATCTTTAGAAAAGTCTTTCTCTTCGCCTTCTGGTAAGTATTCTAAAATTTCAGGTTCAAGTATATAAGTCCCTGTATTCACAGTGTCAGAGAAGATTTCACTTTCTGATGGTTTTTCCAAAAATCTTTTTATTCTTTGTTCCTTATCTGTTATAACTACTCCAAATTGGATTGGATTGGGAACTCTAGTTAAAATGATAGTTGCTCGTGATTTTTTTTGTTTATGAAATGCGATAGCTGCTGTTAGATCGAAATCTGTTATACTATCGCCACTAATTACTAAAAAAGTTTCATTTAATAATTCGGCAATATTTTTGACACAACCAGCAGTTCCTAAAGGTTGTTCTTCTTCTATAGCATAAGTCATTTCCACTCCAAAGTCGCTTCCATCTTGGAAATAATCCCGCATGATGTCTGGTAAATAGTGAAGTGTTGCGATAACTTCTGTAATTTGGTTTCTTTTGAGCAGGTTAATGATGTGTTCTGCTATAGGTTTATTTAAGATTGGTACCATTGGTTTTGGTAAATCACAGGTTAAAGGTCTTAACCTTGTTCCGGATCCACCTGCCATTAATACTGCTCGCATAATTTTTTATTTCCTTTTTTTGTTTTATTTTTTCAAATTATTTATTTTAAGGATATTTTAAATACAGAATAGATTTTATATCTTATATTTTTATCATTTTTTTATTAGTTTTTGGTATACTTCTAAGTTAATTAATTACTTTTTAAACTTAGTCTAAAAATTCCATGAGATCTAGGTATGATTTGATCCCACTTTAGAGACAGTCCAATATTGATTTTAATTTTAACCATTGATAATTAAGTTAACCTCTGGAAATAAGATGGAAAGCTTCTGCACTATAGAGCATTTTTAGTAGATGCTTTAACTTAATAATTACTGTCATTATAACATCAAGGGATCCCTAAAGGCTAAATATGAATAGGAACGATTTTTCAACTTGAACAATTTTTCAACAAAATTAAAAAAATTTAAAAACTTGCCAAAATAAACCAGAATTAAGATATAATGATTTACAGTTTGGGTACGTAACTCAGTTGGATAGAGTAGCTGCCTTCTGTGTGTCCTGAAAGTTAGTAAAGGGACAGGATAAGCCAGTTTGGAAAAAACAACCAACCTGAATAATCCTCGTCTTGGACAAGCGGGACGAACCCTATACCGCAAAGTTGATGAAGATAATCCTCTCATCGGTTTTAAGCGCGGTTGACAAAAGTGGGGAAACTGGGAATCCTCCCTAGATAACCTGCTGAGGGTGAAACATCTGTACGGTTAGCGCAAGCGAAGTGTTGATGAGGCTTCCTGAGTGCAACTACCAACAAGAGAGGATGTGGGTAGGAGAAAAGGTACAGGGTATCCAGAGGAAAACCCTGAAAGGGCGGTTAATCTAACTAAAGGTTAACTAGCTTTAAGGATAAGAAACTTGTTATTTTTTACCTCCTTTTCTCAATCTGTCTGGCGATAGGCAGAATGGGAGTATAGACACAACCTAACCAGATGTAGAAAGAACCTTTACTAGAACAGGAGAACCAAGTTCTTTAGAAAAAAAAGTTGAATCTCAAAATTTAAGTTTCTTTTCTCCTCTTTGAAGGTTGGAGATTATACCAAAAAGAATTTGGGGCGGAGCTTCCGTAGTAGTCTGAGACGGTAACACCGATTACATGGCGAAGGGAAGCAGTTATCCTCTAAGGAGTCCAAATTTTCAACACAATACCTCAATTTTAGTCAGGTTGTTAAGTGTATGGAAAGGAAAGACAAAAGTTTGAACCTTGAAAATTCAATAGTTGGAACTCAAATTTTACTTGCTCAAAAGGCTTTAAAAGATAAATTTCACCAATTTGACAATCTCTTTGGTTTGATAACGAAGGAAGATTGGTTAGAAGTAGCTACCAAAAAATTCCTTGGCAATAACAATATTTATCAGAAAATAGATTTTTCTGGGAAGATGGGATACCAAAACCGAGAAAGTAAGGAATTAACAGGCAAAGAAGTAGAGTTAGTCGCTAAACTTTCAGCCCAATTAAAAAGTGATTCCTATCAACCTCAACCTGTAACAAGACGAGATGTTTCTAAAGTCAATGGATACCATCAAGTTTTAGGGGTTTCCAGTGTTGAAGATGGAATAGTTTTAGAAGCTATTGCTATGGTTTTGGAGCCAATTATGGAAAGTCATTTTCTAAATGCTTCCTCTTGTCGTTCATCCATGAAAATTATGGATTGTATCCAAAGTATTGCTGAAGTAACTACCAATGAAAATTATAAATATTGGTGGGTAGTAGAAGGGCAATTAGAAAGATGTTTTCAAGAGATACCCCATAAAAATTTGATGGGCGTGTTGAGAAAGTATTTTAAAGATAAGAAACTGCTAAAGCTGATTAAAAGTTTTTTAAATGCAGGGATTATTCTTAACTCTAAAGTAGCTAAACCAAATTGTGGAGTTATTCAAGCAGGGAATTTATCTTCTTTGTTAGTGAATATTTACCTTCATGAATTAGATCTATTTTGGTGGAATAAATATGGAATTCTTACAGAATACCAACAAAACCAAAGGAGACTAGGGGGATTAGGTAATGTTAAATACTTTAGGTATTTAGATGATTTTGTCTTGCTAACAGACGGTGATAAAAAATTTGCTGAACTTTTAAGGCTAGAAATAGAAGAGAAATTAGGAGAATTAGGATTAAAACTCTCTAATGAGAAGGGAAAAATAACTCATCTTAATGATGGGATAGAATTTCTAGGATTTGAAATCCAAAGAAAACACTCTCAAGCTCAAAACAAAAGTATAGTTCAAATAATACCTAGTAAAATTAATATCTCTAGATTTAAAGATCAAATTAGAGAATTAACTTCTTTTAAGCAAGTAAACAATGATGTGGCAAAGCAAATTGAAGCTATAAACCAAATCGTTGCCAAATGGGCCAAGTTTTACAGATATGTAAATAGTTCTAGTTTATTTAGAGAATTAGGTCACTGGATCAATGAAAGAGTATACCTCTGGTTGAGAAAAAAACATTCTAACCTCAGTTCAAGAATGTCTATCAAAAAGTATGTGATGAAAACATACAAAATAAAGACCAAGGAAGGGAACTATACTTGGGGCAAAGATGGAGTAAAACTCATACCAATGTGGAAATATAAAATAAAAAAATACTCGATTAGAGATAAAGGAACTAATTCTTACTTGAAATTCTAAAATAACTAATGGAATATTTAATAAAAATTTGTAAAGACCAACTATTGGACTAAAACTAAGAAACTAAAAGGTAAAAAGAACAAATACAGAGGATAATGGAGAGCCGGATGAGGGGAAACTCTCACGTCCGGTTCGGAGGGGGGGATAAAATTAATTATCAAATTAACTAATCGTCTCTACCCTACAAGCAGCGAGTCGCAGGTTCGAATCCTGCCGTACCCGTTTTATAATTTATCCAAATATAAAAACTTTTTGGAATGAAGACAAAAAGAAAAGCAGCAGATACTTGGGAAATAAGGGATTTTTCCATAAAAATCCTGATAACGGCAATATTTGAGATTAATAACTCAGTATTTACCCTTAACTATCCCATGGTTATAGCTTGGAAGTTATAAATTGGAGTAACTCTACAAAATAAATGACAATTGATAGTAATTTGTGATAGTTTAGAATCGTTCTCAGACATAAAGAGTTTCCATCTTTAAGATAAAATCTGAAAACAATAACACAATATATAAACTAAAATACGATCAAAACCTTTAAACCAAATTGATGGGTTAAAGTTATAAAATACAATTGGATTTTCATGAGGAGTTGTAAATTCCATGTCTTCATTTCAAATAATAACACCAGTAGTAGACAGCACAACCGTATTGCCGTCAGAGAGTTTCGATGTAGAGGTTTCTTATACAACTGAACCTGCAAATACTCCTACAACTGGAGTAGGAGTTCGCCTGCACTTTGATTCTACTCGTTTGCAAGTGGAATCTGATGATATATCAGATCTTTTTGCTTTTGGCCTTACAACCCCCATTCCATCTATTTTACCAGATGATGAAGATTTTGATAACGATCCGAATACAGATATGTTTATCTTGACGGGTTGGTTAGATTTTGCGGGAAATTGGCCAGGGGTAGAAGTTGCTTCTCTATATACAGCAAACTTCACAGCTACAGAATTAGAAGGGCCAACTACTATTAATTTCACTGCTTCAGATACAGCAATTGGATTTGAGTTTCAGTCAGAGTCTTTAGAATTGGCTGTTGGAGATGTAGTAAGTGATATTCCTACAGTGGCAACTCCCATTGTGGATATCACTGTAGATGAAGATTTAACTATTGATCCCATTAGCTTATTTGATGTCTTTGAAGATGATGGTGGAGATGAAAATTTAACTTTTACCATCACTGAGAATACTACTGCTGACTTGGTAGAAACATCCATTGATGATGCTGGAATTCTTACTTTAGATTTAGTAGCAGATGCCAATGGCACAACAGATATTACTGTAGAAGCTACTGATGAAACTGGTCAATCTATTACTGATACCTTTACAGTAACAGTAAATCCTGTTAATGATGCTCCAACTTTTACTATTCCAGACGATTCTCTCTCAGTAGGAATCAATTCAGGAGAACAAAGTATTGCTGATTTTCTTACAGAAATCTCTCCCGGAGGCGGTGCAGATGAAGCAGATCAAGTTTTAACTCTTAATCTTGCTACTGATAATGACACTTTATTCTCAACTTTACCAACCATTGATCTTGCTACTGGAGTTCTAAGTTTTACCCCTGCAACAGATGCTGAGGGTACTGCTACTGTAACTATTAGTATTTCTGATGATGGTGGTACAGAAAATGGTGGTGTGGATACTTCAGCAGAGGAAACTTTTACTATCTCAGTGGCGGATATTATCCCTCCTGAAATAACCGCTCCCATTGAGGATATTACAGTAGAAGAAGGTGGAGTCATCGATGGCATTAGTTTGTTTGATGTTTTTGAAGATGATGTTGATGCTGATGCTGATTTGACTTTCACAGTTTCTGAAAATACTGCTCCTGGATTGGTAGATGCTGTTATTGATGATGCTACAGGAGTTCTTAGTTTAGCATTAGTAGCCGGTGCTACTGGTATAGCAGATATTACGGTTCAAGCGACTGATACTGATGGTGCATTTATTACTGATACTTTTACTGTTACTGTAGAAGGAGATGTGGTAGATGTGGAAGATGTTTTACAGTTTGGTACTGTTGAAGCTGATATTATCGAATTATCTGAAACTATTAACCGGGTTTTCTTATTTACAGGAGAGGAAGTAGATCTAGTTGATTCTCTAGTGATTGGTTCTGATGCAGTCGATCGCATTGATGTTGGTAGCGGTGATGATGAAGTTATTCTTGGGACTAACGATCGCGTTTTTGGCGGTGCTGGAGAGGATATCCTTGATGCCACTGATGGTGGCGGCGGCAATCGTCTCTATGGTAATGATGGGGATGATGAACTTTTTGGTAACTTTGACGATCGTCTTTTTGGTAACAATGGTAGCGATTTCTTAAGCACTGCTGATGGTGGCGGCGGAAACCTCCTCTTTGGTGGGGATGGAAATGATACTCTTGTTGGAGGTTTTGGTGATGAATTAAGTGGTGGTACCGGTGATGATAGCTTATTTGCTGGTTTAGGTGATGGAATCCTTGCTGGTGGTGATGGAGATGATCTTTTCTCTATTGTTAATGGTGAGTTACCAACTAGTGTTAATACTTTGGAAGATTTTGAAGTAGGTATTGATACTATCGGTATTGGTGGTATTGATTTATCATTTGAGGGATTAACTATTTCTGATTCTGTTAATATTGATGGTGAATCTGGATCTTTAATTACCATTACTGAATCTAGTACAGATATAGCTTTTGTTCTTGGTGTTGCTGCTGATCTACTTACCGCAGATAACTTTGATTTTAGTGCACCTACAGTATAAATTTACTGAATAACTGAAATTTAGTTTATCTTTTCACTAATTTAAATCTAATTTAAATCTAATTTAATATTTAAGATAATACCGCTTTCTATTCCATTGCTTAGAAATCAGCGGTATTTTTGTTTTTTAAAGTAAAAAACAGGGAAAGTTTTAGTAATTTTTGATGTCAATTTGTCTTTAAGAATGATAGATTTTGAAAATCCCAAATCTAGGATAAATTAACCAAAATTTATTCTCCCCATCCTTGATTTAAGTAATAAGTAATAAGTAATAAGTAATAAGTAAATAAAATACACTCTTTTTCTCCCAACCTCCCCAATCTCCCCATTCTCCCCATTCTCCCCATTCCTCCCATTCTGCTATTCTTTCCATTCTCCCATTCTGCTATTCTTTCCATTCTCCCATTCTCCAGAAACTTCCATTCTCCCCATCTCCCCATCTCCCATTCTCCCATTCTCTATCACTATTAAAAATTTGATATTACTAAATTTAATTAATCCCCACCCAATTCAACTAACTTGCCAATATTAAAATCTATTCTAACCCATCCTTTTAACTTACGTAAATTTTCCAATAAAAGTAGTGTTATTTGCCAATGAGGAACCATTAAAAATGGTAAGGGATCGTCTAATTGAAAAATTCCTTCTTTTCCTTTAGTAATTTTTTCGATCCATAATTTTAATTGTTGTAAAGATCTTACTTCTGTTAACCGCCAAAGCTCATGATACAACCAATATGTTGGTTTACTCTCATTTAGAGGAAAAATTGGAGATTCATTTTCTGTGTCAGCATCTTTTAGATAAGCATTGGCTAAACCAGGATGATTATAAAACATACTAATTGCAGAATGAGTTCGAGGGTTACATTCGATAGGATATACTTTACCTTCTTCTGTCTGAATAAAATCAAAGGATATTTGTCCGGTTAAATTTAATTCTTCGACAAACTTTTTCACCCATTCAAAAATTTGGGGATTGTCTATTTGCTCATAGTTAACTTGAAAGGCTGATGATTTAGAACAACAATGAAGACGAATTTTCCCATTACGAACGGTGCTATGAGTACAATATTCTTGTCCGCCAATAAATTCTTGCATTACCCAAGGGCTTTCTTCACTAATAGGTAAAGTTTTAATATAATCTGCCATCCCTTCAAACGGATATTTTGTCATATCTAAACGATATACTGAATTATAAGCAATACTTTTTAGTATATATTTACTACCATCGGCTTGGAAATCAAAGTTTAGTATTTGTTCAGGCTTAGTTATAGGAAATGCTTTGGGTGCGGTTAAACCTATTGCACGTGCTTTATCACATAAAGCAAATTTATCGTCTAGTATTTTCGTAATTTCGGCATCAAAATGTATAACTTCACAGTGAGGAGATAATATTGGTTTAGCTAATGAATCATAATAACTAGCTACTGGACTAGATACGGGAATAAATACATTAATACTTTCTGCTTTGACTATCTTTAATAAATCTTGACAATAAGCTTTTGGATCTTTTTCTGGAGATGATATTGTATAAAATTTTTCTACTGCATTAGAGAATCGATGTCCTGATAACCAGTATTTATGGCTCTCTACTAACCAAACTTTATGCCCAGCTTTATGAAAACTACGGGCAAGTTGCAAGGCTTTTGTCATCTTCCCACCAGTTAGTAGAATGTTTTTAGGCTTTTCTATTGTCACTTTTTTTTGAAAAGGACTAATTATTACTTTCCACAATAATGACAGAATCACTATTAATAAGTTTATAGGGAAAGCAATGGTTAACAATATAAGTGTTCCTATGTTTTTGAAGAAAGCAATAATTTGTCTCATAATCAAAATTTATCAGTAATTTACCTCTAATAAATAACAATCAAAAATTGAGAATCGATAATTCTAAATAGAATACAAAGAATATGAAATGACTTAGATCGAATAATTACAATTATTTTTCTGTGTATTCATAATTATCTTCATTCTCAATATCTCATTTAAAGTATATCAATTTCCATCTATTCTTCTAATAATGGTTAAACCATCTCTTAAAGGAAGAATAACTTGTTCTACTCTAGGATCTTCTGCTACAACACGGTTAAATTCTGCGATGGCTTCTCCGTTAGTAGAGCGATGTTCGGATGATAAATAGGGTTGTCCTTGTAGTAAAGTATTATCTACACAGATAAAAGCATCAGGATTCAATAAATTCTTATCTAACAAGGTCTGAAAATAATCCACATATTCTTTTTTATCCGCATCAATAAATACGAAATCGAAAGATTCTCCTTTAGCTGCCAATTTTTCTAGGGTTTCCAAAGCCGGAGCCACTTCTACCACAATTTTATTACCATGAGGGGATTCTTGAAAGCAAGCTTGAGCAAATTCAGCTACATAAGAATCAACTTCACAAGCAATCAAACGTCCATCTTCTGGTAATGCTTCTGCCATTGCTAAGACAGAATAACCAGTAAACATCCCAATTTCTAAGACATTTTTAGCTTTGGTCATATAAAGAAACATCTTTAAAGTCTGTCCTTCGATATGACCTGAAAGCATTTCTTGTTCTAATTGACGTACAGTTTCTCCATCGGAGAATAACTTACTCCAATCGATTTTAGCTGTTTTGTCTGCTAGAGATTCTAATGCCTTGGATTCGGAAGTGGTATGGTTATCAAGATAGGGATCGATTCCTGCTGCTAAATGGTAAGCTTTATCAATGGCAGCTTGGAGGGAAACTGAAACCTTTTCTTCTTTAGAGATTTTGACAATATCTTCTAATTGTTCTACTAAAATCCCTAAAGGAGTAACAGGCCTAGCTGGGTATTGTTTGACTTCATTATTAATCATAGACTTTTAATTTTATTCAAGACCTAGATCTTTCAAATACATTTCTTGACCTGCACCACCATCTGGAAATTTACTACATACTGCTTTATGTTCTGCAACAGCTTCTTTGAGTAATTCTATGGATACGTCTTGAGCATAATCACAAGCACCAATTGTGCCTTTTGGTAATGGTGCCCATAATCCGCCATCACCTCGTTTGCGACGCATATTTTTTTGTCCTTCCATCATTAAATCGAAATCTTCAAGGATAGGATGGTAAACCGATAATCCTAGAGAACGACAAAGATTAATAATCCGATCGCGATCCTCTGCTGATAACCAACCTAATTTATGGGATAAAGTTGCACCAAAAGTCATTCCAATGGTAACAGCATGGCCGTGCATTAATTTAGCGGAAGGTTCGTAACGAGGACTCCAAGTATGTCCGTAGGCATGGGGACGATCTTGATAAGTCTCAAACATATTAGTGCCTTCGTGCTTCATATAGGAATATAAAGCTTTATAAATTATTTCATCGGCAATTTTCCCTAATTCTTCATCGCAATTAATGGTTCCAAAATGAGTTTCTACTAATTGAGGTCCGTATTGCTCTAATAATTCAAAGAGATTAATATCGTCTGTTACGCCCATTTTGATGGCTTCTGCCATGCCATTACGAATGTGGCCTTTAGAAAGAGTGCGGAAAAAACTACGATCGACTAAAGTTAAAACAGGAGGATGATAAGCACCCATACTATTTTTAAATAACTGGCCATTGACACAAGTACGTGGAGATGGGCCTGCATCAATAGCAGAAACGACGGTGGTTCCTACCATAACATAAGGAGTTCTACGGTGTTGCAGAGCACAAGCCAATCCAGCTACATCACTAAGTACTCCTCCGCCTACTACTAATACTGGTTCGTTACGAGAGACATCACTACCATCTTTTCCTAAAAATTTCAGGATTTCATATACTGTATCGGTGGTTTTATCTGCTTCCCATGCTCTTAAAGCTAGGGTTTCTAAAGGGATGGAATGATGTTTGAAATAGGCTTGTAAAGATTCTCCATATAACTCATTCACAGTTTGATCTACTATTGCCACGCATCGACCGCGACTTTGGTATAAATCTGCTAGGATTCGATTAGAAAAGGAAAAAACTCCATCTACAACTTTCACTTCACCTTTAAGAGTAAATGTGGCGGAGATTTCAAAAGAGCGATAATCATCTCCGTGGGTAATTTCTCCGTAACCTGTATACCACTGAGAGGTTAAATATTTAGGTGAATGCTTGACTCTAATAGTATTAGATTCTTGTTGATGAGCGGTTTCTAGAGATTCTATGATTTTTTCGGTTAGTTCTCTGGAACTTGAATTTGTTGGTACTGTACTCAAGATGTTCACCTTTTATTTGTTCTTCAATATTTATGACTATATCATAAATTTTCTAAATTTGTTAACTTTTATTGATATTTTTTATTTTTTTCTCATTTTTTTTATTTTTTTCTTAATTTTAACTCTGTAGAATCCGCATAAATAAGATTTATTAATAATATTTATCAAAGATTATTGACTTTTATTAAGAAATATATTAAGTTTAGTGTAGTTATACCTTATGCCTCCATAAATTGAAAATAAAAACTCAATTTAGCCAGCATTATTTATAATGTATCTCTAGGTAGGTTTGCTAACCCAATTATCTATGAGATTAGCCCTAATGTGACTAACTATGGAGAAAAAAGATGAACTATCAACAAAAATTGTTACAGTTAAATTCTATATTTTTATTACCAATAAACTCTTTAGGAGTATTAATGGCTAGCATGGTTTGTCTATCTTTAACTCCAATTTTCATCCGTTTAAGTGAACTTGAAATCAGTCCCAATGCTACAATCTTTAATCGTTTTTGGATTGCAGCTGTTGCTTTCAGCTTACTTAATGGCCTATTGACTAGGGAAGAGCATCTATACTCAGATCCCAAAACTAAGGAAAATAAACCCAAAGTATCAGAAAGTGCAAACCTATTAGTAGCACATGGGATTTCTCTCTTGATGGGTTTGATCTCTTGGGCTTGGTCTCTAACTAAAACCAATATTGCTAACTCTAGTCTGATCCATAATCTCATCCCAATATTTACCATCTTAGGTAGCTGGTTGATTTTAGGTAGAACATTCGATAAAAGATTTTTAATGGGTATGTTGATTACATTAGCTGGAGCAATATTGTTAGAAGGTAAAGATTTAATGTCATTGAGCATCAGCCAACAAACCTTAGGAGATTTGGCTGCTTTGCTCTCAGCAGTATTTTTTGGCATACATCCCCTAATTGCAGAAAAACTACGAACTAAATTTGATTCCATTGAAATCATGACTTGGTCTTCTACAACCAGTGCTTTATTGCTTTTACCAATAGTTTTAATTAGCAAAGAGCAAATTTTTCCTACTACAATTAATGGATGGTTATCTGTTATAGCCCTTGCCATTATT
This sequence comes from Prochloraceae cyanobacterium PL24a_bin.78, assembly GCA_028281945.1. Classification (GTDB taxonomy): domain Bacteria; phylum Cyanobacteriota; class Cyanobacteriia; order Cyanobacteriales; family JANQIW01; genus JANQIW01. The sequence continues at coordinate 2,947 of JANQIW010000045.1, read as the reverse complement.
GGTCAAATGCTAGGAGTAGGACTATGGACTTATAGCCTCAAAAAGTTATCTTCTGGATTTGCCAGCATAGTTGCTTTGATAATTCCTATTTTTAGTGCTGTAGAAGGTTGGATCATTTTTTCCGAAAATCTTAGTATTTTGACATTGGTATCTTTTGTGGTGATTTTATTCGGAATGTCTTTTGCCATTTCAAGTCCCTCTGCAATCAAGTCTGAAAATGAATCTTCTCATTGATTCACTTTAATCATCATAAATTTAATAAAATATTTAAATTTCCATAGAAATAGTTAATTATGATCCTAGAGACAAGCAATCCAATTCAAGCATCATCTTCCAGTAGAGATACTTTACAAGTATTACACCTAGCTGGTTCGAGTGTATCAGACTTTTACTACAATCTCTCCTTGGTATATGCAAAAGAAGTAATCCAACCCGCTGGTACAAGCAGTTACTATGCCATCGTACACCCTGAAGGTTTTTGGCAGTTAGGCTCTTCTTTAGATAATCTAAGTGAGAAGTTATCTTTTCAAGAAATGTTATCTTGCTTACCAAAAGTGGATTTAGTAGTTCCCCATATGTTTTGCCCTCCTGGTATGACTAGTTATCGAGCCTTATTTGAAGATATTCTGGGAATACCTGTGGTGGGTTCACTATCAAACTGTACAGCATTGGCTACTAACAAATCTCAAACGAGAAGTGTTGTCTCTGCTGCTGGTGTTAGAGTGGCTAAAGCCCAGCTCATAAGTCAGAAAGATGAAGTAACGATGAAGCCTCCATTTGTCGTCAAACCCAATAGTGAAGATAATTCTTTGGGGGTGACTTTGGTTTGGGAGGAAAATCAAATCAAGGAAGCATTACAACAGGGGTTTAAATATGATGATCAATTGCTGGTGGAGGAGTATATCCCAGGGAGAGAAATCCGAGTAGCAGTCATTGAACATCAAGGAGAATTATATATTCCATCTACTATCGAATACCTCGTTAGTGAAGAGAATCCCATTAGAACAGTAAAAGAAAAGCTCAAACTTAATTCTGATGGTATGCCTGTAAGTCAGCCAGAGGAGCAAAAAGTTATACCTATCTGCCCAGGAAATGTATCATCTGAATTATTTGAAAAACTTGCTGATGCAGCCAAAAAATCCCATAAAGCATTAGGTTGTCGTCATTATTCATTATATGATTTTAGAATTCATGCTGAAAATGGTGAACCTTATTTGCTAGAGGCTGGATTATTTTGGACTTTTAGTAGAATTAGCATGATATCGTCTATGATTCGTGCTGATGGTGAAGATTTAGAAGAGATAATCATGGATTTATGGCAGAACGTGGGAAATAAAATTCCTGTTACTACCGCTAGATATTCAATTTCAACCTGAATTGATGAGTAATTAAAAATTTAAATAAATAAAAAAGTTAATGAAAGAGACTTAAACTCCTAAATCTTTCCCGAATCCTCCAATTTTGGAAATCGTTGGTTGGGGCAATATTGGTGGTAAACAAGGGGCAAATTTTCTCAACCACGGTTACTCTGTCTATGTTTATGATATCGATCCAACTTCTATGGCTCTAAATATAGGCGAGTAATATCACTTTTCCAAAAGTCTGATAGACTTAGTTGAAGAGGAGACAAGGAAGACAAGGAGGATAAGGGAGATGGGTTTTAGGTGGGGAATCAGGAGGTTTTGGATAGCTTTAAATCTATCATCATTAAGATTAAGAAATACAAAAGAATTGGGCAATTTTTTAAGAAAAGAATTAAGATATTATAGTATGTACATAACAACTTAAAGTCGTAAATTAAGGGCACGTAGCTCAGGGGATAGAGCACCAGATTCCGGTTCTGGGTGCCGGGGGTTCGATTCCCTCCGTGCTCGTAGAATGAATGTAAATTGTCTCTGATTATTTATATTTTTTATGAAAGAAGATTTGAAATTCGATAAATATTATATTAAATTATTCTACTTCAGTAATAGGAATACCTAACCAATCACTGATTTCATAAGCTAGCCATTCAGTTTCTTCATAGCTAAGTATTCTATCAATATTTTCCCAAAAATAAATTTTGTATCTATAATCACCAGCCACAATTCGCAACTTATTTTTATTTGATTTAACTGGAATAGGGGAATAAGAATTATTAGAATCTATATATTTAATAATATTAGGAGTATATTCGATTCTACTAATATTAGATTTTTTGGTAGGAGGAGTAATATTTTTTTGAAAATTAAATAATTTATACTTTAAACAAATTTCTTTTTCATCAATACTAAAAATAATTTTACCAAACCGCCTTAAGTAACTCATTGGCATCGCCCAAATAAAAATACAAAATCCTATAAAATATATTATTGACATAATATAATCTTCAGTCGAAAGTGCCTTAAATAAATAAAAGCTAATCATTATCACATCAAAAAATATAGCTGAAGTAAACCGAGACGGCGAAAAATTGCTAAGAGGAGGAAGAGTAATACTCAGATAATCAATATCTTTAGTTAAAATTATTTTGCTATCAAGAGGTTTTTCTCTACTAACAAGTGTTTTCCTCTCTTGAGGTTGATTGACAACATTACTAGGTTTAAATGGTGATAGTTTTTCTGTAACTGGATTATTTAGCCTTTCCAAAGCCTCCCTAGCCGAAGTAAATCGCTTTGACAAACTAGGGTGAATCATTCTTCCTAACCAATCAATAAAAGAAGAATCGAAATAATTTATTTGTCTTAAGTCAATCATTCCATCAACTTGTGGTAAATCAGCAGGATGAATACCAGTAATTAAATAAATTAAAGTACATCCTAAAGCATATAAATCAGATGCAGGCACAGTGCGTCCACCAAATTGTTCAGGAGGCATATAACCATAAGTCCCGACTATTGTGATTGTTTTACCTTCTCTTGCTAAAATATTTTGCACTGAACCGAAATCCACTAAATAAATATTGCCT